>JAVBNI010000131.1:0-30736 GCA_031551645.1 Bacteroidales bacterium
ATGAATACCATTACAGATACAATAGACGCAACCACATGGATACTGTTTTTGACAACCTAATTTGCAGAATGATTAAATTCGAGCCAATCCGCAGAAAATTAAAAAAATAATTAGTGAGCTTTAAACGCCTATACCGAAAATAAGAATTAAGAACCTTTAGCTCGGCACTTTGGAAAGGATATTGGTGATCAATCATATACCATTGATCATTAACCATCAAAATCGGTATCCCAGCCCCAAAGCCATCAATTGCGAGATCATGGTGGCATTGTCGTAGCTTGCATCCAATATGTTGCGAAACGATCAGGCCGACAGTGACGATTAGTACAATGGATGTGATGATTACTTTTTTCATGATGATTGAATTATTTATATTTTTGAATGTATACAATAGAGATGATCGAACATATTAAAAAGAATTTGAAAGCGACCGATCATTCCTTCCAAGGTTATCTTGTCAAGAACGAGGCCAGTAACCTTAGTCGAAGAAACACAGGTATGATCGTATACCTTATTACCTTATTGGACGAAATAAGGTAATAAGGTCAAAAAAACAATCGTAAATTTAGTTCTACTAAGGTTGAAATAGGAAAATAAGGTTACAAATCCTTTCCTTAGCTTGAAGGTTATAGGCTGGGAGAGGGCTTTCTTTACTCCGATTTCAAACTCTTCACCGGATTGGCTGTTGCCGCTTTTATTGCTTGAAAACTCACGGTAAGTAGCGTCAATGCGGCGGTAATGATGGCAGCCACCACAAATATCCACCAAGCGGGAGAAATCCGATAGGCAAAGTCCTGCAAATACAGGTTGCTTACCCACCAGGCTACAGGAATGGCAATGGCAAGTGAAATCAACAACAACCGGACATAGCTGTTGGTAAATAAACTAACCACATTACCAATACTGGCGCCCATCACTTTGCGGATGCCGATTTCTTTGGTGCGTTGCTCCGCCATGAAAGCAGTCAGGCCAAAAACTCCCATACAGGCGACTAATATGGCCAATATGGAAAAACAGACTGCCACACGATTGGTACGTTGTTCTCCCTCGTAAGCTTTTTCAAGTTCCAAATCGGGAAAACGGACTTCAAATAAATTGTTGGGAAAATGTTTTTTGAAGATATGTTCATATGCCTTTAACTGTTCTGAAATATTGTCCCCTTTATGCTTAAAGATCAGAAAATTGTTGAATCGTGTGCCGTTATTGATTCCATACGCTCCTATCGGCCGATACAAGCTTTCGAAATTGAAATTTTCAACTACGCCACATACATACGTAGGGCTATTGGAATTAAGGTGGGCATGTAATTTCTTCCCAATCAATTCATCGGGAGTTGTTTCCAGATACTCCACAGCTTTCCGATTTAATATGACTTGTATGATCGTGTCTCCCGGAACCCTTTTGGGTAAGGTTTTTCCTGCGATCAATTTCATTTCCATCAGGTCTGTAAAATATTCGTCTACACTGTTTGTCCACATGCTTATGCCGTTTTTATCTTCTTCATTTCTGTAGAGAGATTCTCCATAGCCTAAACCAAAAGGGAAAGCCTGGGAACGTGCTGTCATAAGAATCGAACTTTGTGAACGATAGTCGTTTTCAAGCGCTTCAAAGTCCGAATTTTCCGGCAAAGAACCAAGTGAAATGCCAATCAAGTGATGGGGATTATATCCGATATCTTTATTGTTGACATATTTTATTTGTGTTTGTATGACTATCACCCACGCGATCAAAACGATAGTAACAGAGAATTGTCCGACAGTGAGTACTTTCCGGATGATAGCATGGCTTGATCTTCCGGTAAGAATGCCTTGACGGATAGCCTTTAAAGGGGGAAATCCCGACAGGTAAACAGCCGGGTAGGTTGCGGCGATGACTGTCGTGGCGGCCAATATAATCAATGCTCTCAGGGAAAAACCGGTACTGAGAATCAATCCAAAATGTAATTGTTCTCCCAATATATTATTGAAGACCGGTAAAAGGGCATATGCCAGGATGAAGGCCAAAACAAACGATATAAGGGTAAATAAGCCTGTTTCGGTAAATAACCTGATGACCAATTCCCTCCGTTTAGCGCCAAGTGTTTTGCTGATGCCGATTTCCTTCGAACGTTTTTGTGCGCGTGCCGTCGACAGGTTCATATAATTGATACAGGCGACCAACAAAATGATAACAGCCAGTAACGCAAGCATGCGTACTTTAGTTATGTCACTTGGCATATAGGTATATGTCTGATGGTACCTGGCCGAGTTTAGATGAATCTCGTCCAAACGTTGCAGACGTGGGACATAAAATCCGTTTTCGTCATATTTTTTATGGATATCCTGTAGTCGTATATCCACAGTTTCCGGGTTAGCAGTTTCATGCAGCAAGCAAAAGGTTTCAAAATCGATACTATTCCAACTGATTTGTTCATGCAACCATGCAGGATACGAATATTGAAATGCACCTACTATTTGATAATCGGCGAATGAGGTATTTTCGGGGTAATCTTTATATACAGCCGCCACTTCCATGGTTACCTGATTGTTCAGCTTAAAAGTTTCTCCCATTGGATTCTTGTTGCCGAACATTCTTCCAGCCATTTTTTCGGATATGGCAACAGTATTGGGACGGGATAATGCATCTTCAGGGGTGCCTTGAAGGAATGGGGTATCGAACAAACGAAAGAAATCCGGGTCAACCCAAAACAATTGTTTTATCCTGAACATTTTGTCTTCAAGTGTAACCGTAAAACTTACAGGGCAAACCCTTACTGTAGCGAGGATTTCCGGAATGTTTTCCTTCATGGCAGGCCCCACGGCATTACCGGTTGTACAGAATGTTTCACCGGGCATCCATGCCGTGAGGCCTGAATTAATCCGGTAGATGTTGTCGCTTTTTTTGAACGACTTGTCAAATGATTGCTCGTTATATATCAGCAGGCAAATCAACAACACGACTGCCAAACCGATGGATAACCCAATAATATTGATGATGGGGAACACACCCCGCTTGGTAAGGCTTCGCCACGATATGTTGAAGAAAAATTTGTACATGACCGTATTATTCAGTTATTAACTGCGTTGAGCTCGCAGGCTCGGTTCAGTCATTCGGTTATTTGTTTCGCTACTTTGAGAGGGATCATTCCGTCTTCAAACTCTTCACCGGATTGGCTGTTGCTGCCTTTACCGCTTGAATACTCACGGTAAGCAACGTCAATGAGGCGGTAATGATGGCAGCCACTACAAATATCCACCAACCGGGAGAAATCCGATAGGCAAAGTCCTGTAAATACAGGTTACTTACCCACCAGGCTACAGGGATAGCAATGGCCAGCGATATCAACAACAACCGGACATAACTGTTGGTAAATAAACTAACCACATTACCGATACTGGCGCCCATTACTTTACGGATCCCGATTTCTTTAGTACGTTGCTCCGCCATGAAGGCAGTCAGGCCAAAAACCCCCATACAGGCCACTAATATGGCCAATATGGAGAAACATACAGCCACACGGTTAGTACGTTGTTCAGCTTCGTAAGCTTTTTCTATTCTCAAATCGGGAAACTGTACTTCGAACAGGCTATTGGGAAAGTGATTTTTGAAGATTTGTTCATAGGTTTTTAGCTGATCCGACAGGTTACCTTCCTTTACACGAAGGATCAAAAAATCCTTGAACCGGGTTAATGAATTGTGAATGCCGTAGCTACCTACCAAATGGTGCAGGCTTTCGAAATTGAAATTCTCCACCACTCCGCAAACGATTACGCCCTGTTCCTGATCAATTCCGATTTCGGCCTGTACTCTTTTCCCAATGACCTCCTCGGGTGTCATCTCCAGATATTCCACAGCCTTGCGGTTTAGAATGATGTGAGGAATGGAATCGCCAGGGACACTTTCGGGTAAGGTTGTTCCGGCAATAAAATTCATCTTGAGCAAATCAGCCAGGCGACCGTCAGCCGCCGTCATTTTTATGCTGATCCCCTGTTGGTCATCCGGACTTTTGAACATAATATTTCCGGAGCCGGACACTTTAATAGGGAAACCGTTCGAACGCGAACAGATGACCACTGAGCTTTGCGCTTTGTAATCATTTTCGAGGCTTTCGAAATTCGCACCTTGTTCATTTGCAAGACGTATGCCTATCAGGTTGTGCGGGTCGTAGCCAATATCTTTGTTGTTGATAAACCGGATCTGCGATTGTATGACCATCACCCAGGCGATCAAGACGATGGCGGCAGCAAACTGCCCTACAGTCAATATTTTTCTTACAAGGGCATGGCTTGTCTTTCCGGAAGAACCCTGACGAATGGCCAATAGCGGAGGAAATCCCGACAGGTATATTGCCGGGTAGGATGCAGCAATCAATGTGGTTAACATCCAGATGCCCAATGCGCCTGCAAGAAATGAGGGATTGAACGCTGACCCAAACCGTAACTGTTCGCCCAACAGGTTGTTGAATATAGGTAAGGCGGCAAATGCAAGCAGATAGGCAATCGCAAAAGAGATGAATGTGAGGGTTCCCGTTTCAAAAAACAACCGGATGATTAATTCGCCTCGTTTGGCGCCAAGCGTTTTACTTACGCCGATTTCCTTAGAACGTTTTTGGGCACGGGCAGTGCTCAGGTTCATATAATTGACGCATGCAACTAATAGAATAATGATGGCCAACAACGAGAGCATCTTCACTTTCCCGATATCACTCGGCGAAGACGTATAGCTGTGTTTAAACGAGGACGAATACAGATGAATCTCGTCCAAACGTTGTAGCGACGGCAGGTAAAACAAGTTACTTTCCGGACATTCTTTTAAATGTATCTCTCTCATTTGTGCCCCTACAATGGTTGTATCCGCATTTTCGGATAACAGGCAAAAAGTTTCGAAATCAATGTTCCCCCATTGGATGTATTCATGGAACCATGCAGGGTAGGAGTGATTGAACGGTCCGATCATCTGGTAACCGGAGAAAGAACTGTTCCTGGGAAAATCCTTAAAAACGGCCTTGACTTCAACGGTATGCTGGTTTCCTAATTCAAGAGTTTCGCCTACCGGGTTCCCTTTGCCGAACAATTTTTCAGCCATCTTTTCGGATATCGCTATAGCGTTAGGACCTGACATGGCATCTTCGGGTTTTCCATATATGAAAGGTGTATCGAACAAATGGAAAAAATCTTTGTCGGCCCACATAATGTCACTTCTCAGGAAATGGTCATTTATCCGGACTACATACGATTGTGGAAACGTACGTACCGTGGCGGTTATTTCAGGAATCGCTTCCTGCATGGCAGGCCCTACAGCACTGCCGGTGGTACAATATGTTTCGCCGGGCATAAATTTGAAAATAGCCGAGTTGATCCGGTAAATATTCTTACTGTTCCTAAACGACTTGTCGAACGACCGCTCGTTATAGATCAGCAGGTAAATCAACAATCCTAC
The DNA here is from genome assembly GCA_031551645.1 of Bacteroidales bacterium. Lineage (GTDB taxonomy): Bacteria > Bacteroidota > Bacteroidia > Bacteroidales > UBA4181 > JAIRLS01. Next base: position 5,419 of record JAVBNI010000131.1, read on the forward strand.
TGCCAAACCGATAGATAAACCAATAATATTGATGATCGGGAATATACCACGCTTGGTAAGGCTTCGCCACGATATATTGAAGAAAAATTTGTACATGTCTGTATTCAATTAATCAGTTATTCAGTTATTCATTCGTTTTTGAGTGCCTTCACCGGATTGGCTGTTGCTGCTTTGATGGCTTGAATACTCACAGTTAACACTGTCAATACAACAGTAATAACAGCCGTCACAGCAAACATCCACCAACCAAGGGAAATGCGATAGGCAAAGTTCTGCAACATATTGTCCAACCAATAGTAAGCCAGGGGAAAAGCGATCAGTAGGGCAATACCAACCAATATGAGAAATTCGCGCGAAAGCATTGTAACGATATCTCCAATACCTGCACCAAGAACTTTCCGGATTCCTATTTCCTTGAATTTCGTCTCGGCAGTATAGGTAATCAAACCCAAAAGCCCAAGGCATGAGAGGAAAACGGCAATGATGGAAAAGGTGCCGAACAAGAGGCTTGTGCGTACGTCGTCACGATACTGGTGGTCGAATGTTTCATCCAAAAAGGTATAATTGAAAGAGTAGGAGGGATTGTAAGTGTTCCACGCCTTTTCGACAGCTGCTATCGCTTGTTGTGCCTTGCCTGCGGTGGTCCGTACATAAAGCGTATATCGTCCCTGGGCAGGCATATAGTAAATAATCAACGGGGTTATTTTCTGATGAAGGCTTGCAAAATGGAAATCCTTGACCACTCCAACAATCTTTCCCCGCCCCTCCTGCATAATCCATTTGCCAACAGGATTTTTCATGCCCATCACTTGGATAGCCGCTTCGTTAAATATAAATTGCGGTTCATTGACGGTAGTAATTCCGGATCCTTCTACTAACGGAATATCCATCATACGCAAAAAAGAAGTATCCACCCGTTCCTGTACCAAAGATACCCTGCCGTCGCCGCTTTTTCCTTCCCAGTTATCAATCATGATGCCTGAGTTAACCTGTGTAACATTCTCGCTGCCATATGTAACCCCCAGTATTGCATCTTGGTGCATTAACTCCGATTTGATGGCATCATAATGTGTTGCCATATCATAAAGTTTACAGGTCAGTACCTGCTCTTTGTCAAATCCAAGGTCTTTCTGGCGTATGTAACTCATCTGTGCTCCCAGCGCAATAGTCCCCACGATCAATGCAGCCGAAGAAACAAACTGTAATACGATCAAAACCCTCCTGAAAACAACACTTCCCTTTTTTACATTCAACCCTTGGATCATGCCTAACGGCCTGAAGGATGCAAGCATCCACGAAGGGTACAGTCCTGCAAGTATGGTTACGACCAATAACATTCCTCCGTATATCGACCACATACCGGGATTAAACCAGTTCAGGCTGATTGTTTTCCCTGCCAATTGATTATATGCCGGCAGCAGCAGCATATTCAAAACAGCTGCAATGGCTACGGCTATAACAAACAGCACAACCGCTTCGGCTATCAATTGACCGAACAGCCGTGGTTTACGTGCGCCAACCACTTTCCGCAACCCTATTTCGCGATGACGTTTGGATGACCGCGCTGTAACTAAGTTCACATAATTGACACAAGCAATGCACAGGATAATGACAGCGATCCATTGGAATATACGCACCGTTTTGATCCCTGCCGGTTCGCCGTCAAGGCTATACAGATGCAGATTGACCAACGGTTGAAGCGTAAACGACCGGATGTTTTGCAGTACCGTTTGTTTCTCCGTTACTGCCTCAGCTAATCGTTTGACGTCTGTACCCGGTTTTAACCGGAGAAACGAAAGAAATTCGCAACTCTGCCAGCCGTTAATCGTTTCTAAGTAAAATTGACGTACCCAGTCTGTGGCTCCGCTCAAAGCCTGGTACTGGCATACCATTTCGGCACGTGGGATAGAAGTGTTACGCGGCATATCTTTCATCACGCCTGTTATATGGAGATCTTTCCATCCCTCAAGGTTAATGATCTTTCCAACAGGATCTTCGTTGCCAAACAACTCGTGCGACAAGCTTTCACTGATCACCACATCGTTGGAATTCCGGAACATATTACTTTTTTCACCTCTTATAACAGGAAAGTTGAAAAACGTAAAAAAACTACTGTCTGACAGTAATATTGGTTTCATTCCCGTCCTTATGCCACCCATCTGTATGTATCCTGCTTCTATCTCCCTGAGCCTGCAATACGATTCCACATCACTGAAATCCTGTGCAGCCACCGGACCGAATAAGCCTGACGAAAGCTTTCCTGTAGAAGAACCGTCATCGCCCTTGAAGTGAGCAACTGTCATGTAAATATTCCCGGCATCTTTTTGGAAACGATCGTAACTCAGCTCGTCCTGCACCCACAGAACGATAAAGGTACATGCGGCCAAACTCACCGCTAAACCGGCAATGTTAATGATCGAATACAACCCGTTGCGACGCAGGTTACGAAATGTTATTTTTAAATCGCTGAACATATTTTTAAGATTTAGAGCCCTACACCCGACCGTTACTCACTATCGTTCGTGAGATCGCTCCGCTAGGTTCCCCAAGTGGGGGAGGGAGTCAGGCGTTGTATACTTGTTGTGGGAATCAGGCTCAATTTATAATTTTATCAAAAAAACTTATCTTTGGTTATAACTCACTACATTTGCTAAGCGCCATCTCCTCCCCCACATGGGGGAGGTCGGGAGGGGGCTTCCTTCACTCCGTCTTCAAACTCTTTACAGGATTAGCCGTCGCTGCTTTAATGGCTTGTATACTCACCGTAAGCAACGTTAATACAATGGTTATAACTGCTGCCACGGCAAACATCCACCAGCCAAGGGAAATACGGTAGGCAAAATCCTGCAAATAGCGATCGCCCACCCACCAGGCAATAGGAATGGCAATAACCAACGATATCAACAACAACCGGACATAGATGTTGGTAAATAAACTAACCACATTACCCACGCTGGCGCCCATAACCTTGCGGATACCGATTTCCTTGACACGCTGTTCGGCCATGAAAGCAGTTAATCCAAATACGCCCATACAAGCGACAAAGATGGCAAGCAACGAGAAACAGGAAACTACGACGTTCGTGCGACGTTCGGCATCATGCGCCTTTTCCCATTTCATATCGGGAAAATCAGCAACAAATAGATCATTGGGAGCATATTTCTTATAGATGGCCTCTATTTCCGCCAGTTGATCATTCATTTGACTTTCTTTTACCCGTACCATGATATGATTCAAGGGCCTATTTTTACCGTTATGGATACAAAAACCTGTAACCGGTTTGTATAAAGGTTCGAAATTGAAGTTTTCCACCACGCCGCAGACGATGGTTTTCCCTTCACCGATTTCAGCCAACACTTTTTTTCCAATGATTTCTTCGGGTGTTGTTTCTAAGTATTCCACTGCTTTCCGGTTTAGGATCACCTGTGTGATTGTATCGCCTTCCGCGCGCATTGGTAAGTTCTTACCGGCAATCAGCTTGAGCTGCATCGTGTTCAGAAATTCATCATCACCCTTCAGACTCCAAAGACTGAGACCAGTCTTGTCTTCACTATCCTTTACGAGAATCATACCATTTCCCTGGAACAAGAAAGTACTCTCGCGTCCTACCAATTCAACCGAACTAAGCGAACGAAGCTCATCGGCCATGGATTTCGACTGGTTGGACGGCACATAAAAGCCAACCAGGTTGTGAGGATTATAACCGATATTCTTGTTATTCACATAGCGAATCTGGGCCTGAATGATGAATACCCAAGAAATAAGCACTACTGCCACAGTAAATTGTCCTACAGTCAACACTTTCCGTACCACCGCATGACCTGAACCTTTATTCACACTGGCCGAACGGATGGCCAGCAGGGGCGGAAATCCGGACATGTAAAGCGCCGGATAGGAAGCGGCAACGACGGTGGTTACCATCCAGATGAGCAGAGCGCCTAGCAGGCATACAGGAGTAAAGGCAAGGCCAAAGGTCAGTTGCTCGCCCAGGATAGAGTTAAATACCGGAAGTAACAGGTATGCCAACCCGAATGCCAGGACGAAAGAGATCGTTGTGACGATCCCGGTTTCCAGGGTCAGCTTGATAATCAGTCCGAAACGCTTTGCTCCCAAGGTTTTGTTGATGCCGATTTCTTTCGAACGCTTTTGTGCACGAGCGGTACTCAGGTTCATGTAGTTGACGCAAGCAATCAAAAGAATGATCACAGCCAACAGGCTCAATGTCTTTACTTTCGATATATCGCTCTGGAAAGAAGCATGCGACCCGCGAAATTTAGCAGAATGTAAGTGAATATCTTCCAGGTTTTGCAATTTCGGGATGTAAAATCCACCTTCTCCCATGCCTTCTTTTGCTGCCTCTTCCATGCGTTGACCCAACGCTGCAATATCTGTTCCCTTGGTTATCAAACAATAGGTTTCAAAATCTATGTTTCCCCAATGTATTTCCTTACTGAACCATTGCGGATGGCTGTGTTGGAAAGGAGCTATGGTTTGATAATCGTAGAACGAAGAGTTTTTAGGATAATCCTTGTAAACAGCTTTCACCTCCACCGGGAAATCATCATCGAGCTGGAATGTTTTACCCATTGCGTCTTCCTTTCCGAAGAGCTTCTTGGCCATGGTTTCGGAAATAGCAATTGCACCCGGCTGTTTCATCACCTCTTCGGGACTTCCGCTGATAAACTCGGTTTCGAACAACCTGAAGAAATCTTCATCCGCCCACATGATCCTAAATCGCAACGGATGGTCATTCACCCGGATCTGGTACGATGTCTCAAAGGTCCTGACGACAGTTTGAATTTCCGGCAGTTGTTCTTGCAGGTAAGGTCCTGTTTTGTTGGAAGTGGAAGCAAATGTTTCCCCGGGCATGAATGCCACTAAGTAGGAGTTTATCCGGTAAATGTTTTTACTCTCTGCAAATGATTTATCGAACGAACGCTCGTTGTAAACCATCAGGGTGATCAATAGTACCACGGCCAACCCGATGGACAGGCCCACGATATTGATGATAGGAAACACTCCTTGTTTAGTGAAGTTTCGCCACGAAGTATGAAATAAAAACTTGTACATGTCTGTATTCAATTATTTAGTTATTAACTTCGGTGAGCTTGCCTGTCCGATTTGATCAGGCAAGCTCGGTTCAATTATTCAGTTAATCAGTTACTTGATCACCAACTCCTGCACATCCCCGTAATTCTCGTAGCTGTTCACCACCACCTTGTCACCAGGTTGCAGACCACCGAGAACCTCGTAAAAATCCGGGTTTTGCCGTCCGATGCGAATGTCAGTGCGATACGCTTTACTTCCATCCTTGGTCAGCTTAAAGATCCAGTTACCACCTGTTTGCTGGTAGAACCCGCCACGCGGGATAATCAACGCTTCGATTTCGTCGCTCAGCGCAATACGTATCTGCAACGACTGTCCACGGCGGATATTATCGGGAACCTTGCCTTGGAAAAGCATATCCACAGCAAAGCGTCCTGCGACTACCTGTGTGTACACTTTCTTGATCACCAGCGTATAGATACTGTCACCGCGTTTGTATTGGCCTTCGAGCCCGGCATAGACACGCGAAATATAGTGTTCATCTACATCTACCCGCACTTTGAAACCGCTCAGTACGTCCAATTGACCGATACGCTCACCTTTATTTTTGCTTTGCCCGATTTCGGCATCAAGCGAAGTCAGTTGACCATCGACCGGAGCACGTACAGTGAGGTCGGCAAATTTGCGACGCATCAGTTCCAATGCGCTTTTCGACCTTTCGTACGATTCTTTTTGCTGTGCCATTTGTTGTGCCGAAGCAATCGAGTCTTGTTTCAAGATTTCCAACGCCAACGCTCTCTTTTCCATCATATAGTCGTACTTATTTTTGGATTCCAAAAAATCCTGATATGCTATGGTTTTCGATGCTATCAATTTGCTGTTCAGGTCATACAAGCGTTTGGCTTCTCTTAACTGATTGTCCATATCTACCATTTGCGTTTGCTTGCTAACCGTATTTTGCCGTGCATTTATTTGAGCAATCTGCATTTGCATCAGTGTGTTATATACATTTGTTTCTTGATTGACGATATTCAATTCCATATCGGCATTTACCAATTTCAGGATCGGTTCTCCCTTGGTAAGTACCGTACCGTCTTCAACAAAAATTTCTTCCACCCGGCCACCTTCCTGCAAGTCGAGATAAATAGTACTAATAGGCTGTACAATACCCGTTACAGGGATATTGTCGTAGAACGTAGCGTTTTTTGCTGTGGCGATGGTCATCCGTTCGGCGTCTACGTTCAGCTTCGATTTACCTGACGTACTTACGATCACAAATACGATAAGTGCGACTAAGGCTACTACTCCACCGATCATGGCGATCTTTTTAGGTGTCCATTTTTTCTTTTTGATGATGCGGTCCATTTTATTTTTTATTTTCGATTGACTATATTTGATTATTTATCCTGTTAGGGGAGATCAATGCTTGTGCCAAAAGATTATGACTTTTATTTATAGCGTTTTATATATGTGAATGTTTTGAAAACTGTTCGTTTTCGAACACTTTTTGTACGGTAACGATACAGTTTTAAAACTTAAAAAACTACAAAAACCATAACGAAATATTATTTTTGTACCCAAAGTTGATAAGATGGAACTTCGGGATTTGTATCGTAAAGCATTGGATTTACAATTCCTTTCGGTTGACGAAGGATTGTATTTGTATCGTCGGGCGCCTTTGGCTGAATTGATGCAACTGGGATTCGACCTGCGCCGTATCCATGTACCGGGTGATATGGTGAGCTGGCAGATCGACCGGAACGTCAATTATACCAATGTCTGTATTTCGCATTGCCGTTTTTGTAATTTTTGTCGTAAGCGGACAGATGAAGGTGCTTACATCATCACCGATGAGGAATATGATATCAAGATAAAGGAATTGTTTGCACAGGGAGGAAACCAGTTGTTGTTGCAGGGAGGAATGCATCCCGATGCCGATTTGCGGTTTTATACGGATCTGTTCCTCAGACTCAAAAACCAATATCCGGGACTGAAACTGCATGCGTTGGGGCCGCCCGAGGTCCACTATATTGCTCAAAAGGAAGGGTGGGATTACCGGAAAACACTTGAAGCGCTGACTGGCGCGGGATTAGATAGCCTTCCGGGCGCTGGCGCCGAAATCTTATCCGATCGCGTACGGAAGCTCATTTCCCCGGCCAAATGTTCTACCCAGCAATGGCTGGACGTGATGCGCGAAGCGCACCGCATGAATCTGCCCACATCAGCTACCATGATGTTCGGTCATGTCGAAACAGAACGGGAACGGATCGAACATCTGGTGCATGTTCGTGACCTGCAATCGCAAAAGCCGGAAGGGACATATGGATTTCTTGCATTTATCGCATGGCCTTTCCAGAGTGCGGGAACAGTACTCGAACGTAAGATGAATATCCGGAGTTATATCAACACGCAGGATTACTTGAGGATGATAGCAATTAGCCGTGTGATGCTTCCCAATATAGCCAATATCCAGGCTTCGTGGCTAACTGTTGGCATTCCGGCGGGATTATTGGCTTTATATGCCGGCGCCAACGATCTGGGTTCGGTGATGATCGAAGAGAATGTTGTGTCGGCGGCGGGCGCCAGCTATTCGCTAGATATACAAGGGATGCAGCATGCTATTCGTAGCGCAGGTTTTGTTCCACGACGCAGAAATCAAAAATATGAGGATGAAAGATAGTGGACAATTGACAATTGTCAACTGTCCATTGTTCTAATTTTTTTTGTCACCTCTTCCATTAACCATCTGGGTGTGGATGTAGCGCCACAAACACCGATCCTGACAACATCCTTAAACCAATCTGCATCCAGGTCATCGGTTTTGGCGATCATGTAGCTACGCTGATTAGCTTGTTTGCATACTTCGTAGAGCGCTTTTCCATTGGAACTTTTGCTTCCGCTGACAAATATGACTATATCGTGATTTTGCGCAAATTCCGTCAATTGAGGTTCACGGTTAGATACTTGCCGACAAATGGTATCATTGACTTCAAACGGGATATCATCCCCGATCCCTGTCTCTTTCCGCAGTTGTTCAATGGCCGTACGAATACGTTGCAGCCCTCCAATAGTCATGGTCGTTTGTGCAAACAAATACACCGGACGTCGGACATCGATACGATCCGTTTCGGTTTCCGATGCGATAACAATAGCTGTATCCATGGTTTGACCTACCAATCCGTTTACTTCGGCGTGCCCGGGTTTTCCGTAAATAACAACCTGACCTTGATTCGTTTGGGATTTGAGATATGCCTGGTGCACCTTTTTTTGCAAGTTGAGCACTACGGGACAGGTGGCGTCGACTAAGGAGATATTGTTGACGGCAGCTGTGTTGTAGGTTGCTGGTGGTTCGCCATGTGCACGTATCAGGACTTTCGTATAGTGTAATTGTTTCAAGCGTTCGTGGTTGATAGTTTTCATCCCGCAGTTGTTCAGCCGCGCTACCTCGGGCTCATTGTGAACAATGTCGCCCAGGCTATATAAAACATGCCCCCGTTGCAGTTCATCCTCCGCCATGCGAATGGCACGAACAACACCATAACAAAACCCCGAATTGGGATCTATCTCAACGATCAACCGGCTTTTTTCTGTCAACTAATTTGGTTATTGATAACCATCTGTACTGCTATTTTTGTGCCAAAATATTGGTTAAATTTTTTTTGAGGTGCTTTTAGTACATGATAAAAATATTTATAAGGCTTGAAAAGTCCGATTTTCATAACTGCAGGTCAACGACCTGCAGAGAAGGCAACAAACAATTATTGCCTACAAGGCAAGACGTATTCTTGTTCTATATGTCTTGCCTTGCAGGCAATGGCTATGTTAGTTGTCAATCCGTAAGTTGCGCTTCACTTACTTGCGGTTATGAAAATATCGCCTTTCAGGCGTAGAATAAGGAATGTCTAAATTTTGTCATGTATTAAGAGAAATGACATAGTTGGGCAGACAAAGAATATTGAAGGGATTTGTTAATTTTGAAGCTTGGCATTGCCATCCTACTGCTTTGTCCAGAATGCCGGCGAAAAGAGGATCAATACGGAGTAAAGTTCGAGACGTCCAAACAACATCAGAAAAGAGCAAACCCATTTGCCGACGGCCGATAAATCGGCAAAATTACTGGCCGGACCTACCAGTTCAAGACCCGGGCCCGAGTTAGCCAGACAGGCAATGGATGCCCCTGCAGCAGATGTAAAACTCAACCCGCAAACCATCAATATAAAGACGCCAATCGTATATACGCAAAGAAAAATCATGAAAAAAGCCAACGTGCGGAACATCCTGTCTTCCGACACATTTTGCTTGTTCAGTTTCACCTGTATGATGGCATTTTGATGAATAATCTTTTTAAATTGTACCGGTATCATCCTGAATAACAGGAGGAATCTGACCACCTTCAATCCTCCGGCTGTCGATCCGGCACATCCGCCAATGAACGCGATCAGGAAGATAATAAACCACAATGGCGGCGCCCATAACATATAGTCGTTGATGGCATATCCCGTAGTTGATATGATGCTTACAACATTGAATAAACTTTCCCGTACGGCTTGTTCGAATCGGTAACCGTTGAATAGTAATCCACAGCAAATAAATGCGGAGGCTGCCAGCACAATCAATAAATAGAAACGAAACTCGTCATTTTGAGCTATCTTACTAAATTCTCGTTTCCACGCATAGAAAAACAGGATGAACGAAGTGCTTCCCATCAACATAAAAAATATGGTGACATATTGAGAATAAGTAGAATATGCTCCCAGACTTGCATTTTTGTTGGAAAAACCACCCGTAGCCGTAGTGGAGAATGCATGACAAACGGCATCGAAAAAGTTCATATCGGGCAGGTAGAATAGGATGCATGCTACAGTTAGGATCAGGTATATACGAAAGATGTGTTTGGCGGTATCTTTAATGCGCGGACTGAGTTTTCCACCGATGGATGCGGTGGATGTTTCTGCCTGATAAATCATCATACTGCCCATACCGAAAATGGGCAACACAGCGATACCCAATACCAGTATCCCAATGCCGCCGGTGAAATGCATGAATGCGCGCCAGAAAAGTAAACCATGCGGAAGTGCCTCTATATCCTTGAGGATGGTGGAACCGGTAGTAGTAAAGCCCGACATGGCCTCAAAAAATGCATCGGCAATTGATGGGATGTAACCGCTGAAAATAAAAGGGAGCGAGCCAAAAAAGGCATATACGATCCACACTGTGCCAACAACGATAAAACCTTCGCGTTTACCAATTTCTTTTGAACAGTTTTTGTTAAAATACCAGAATGCTCCGCCGATAGCAAAAGCAATAACCGACGAATAAAGCATTGGCAACAGGTCGTGTTCGCCATACAGCAAAGCCACAATAACCGGGAGCAACATCAAGCAACCCTCGATAACGAGCAATGCGCCTAATACATATAATATAAATTTTATATTCATTTGAAAAACCTGGCGACTTCGCTGATAGCTGAAGGCATGGCGAATACAACCACATGATCACCGGGTTGTATTTGCGTATCGCCGGTAGCAATGTAACCCGATTTGCCCCGTACCAGTCCGCCGATAATGGCATCTTTTGGAAAGTCGGTGTCTCGAAGTGTTTTCTCTATGATCTTTGATTTGGGTGATACCACAAATTCGAGCACCTCTGCATCGGTAGTGGCCAGATATTTGATCATCGACACGCTGCCTGCCAAGGTATAACGGTATATATGGCTGGCTGCAATTAGTTTCTTATTGATGATGGTGTCGATACCCAGCCGCTCAGCCAGGTTGATATAGTCTAAGTTCTCTATCTCGGCAATTGTAAGCCTCACGCCTTCACTTTTAGCCAGCAGACACGAAAGTATATTGGCTTCCGAGTCACCGGTAACGGCAATGAAAGCATCGGTTGTCCGCAATCCTTCTTCCATCAGTAAGTCGACCTTGGTTCCGTCGCCATGGATCACCAACACATTGTTCAACTCGTCCGATAGCCGGTATGCTTCTTCGCGGTCAGCCTCGAATATCTTGATATTATAACCTTTGCCAAGCTCCTTGGCAATCAACCGGCCAATATGGCTTCCGCCAAGGATCATCACCTGGTCCATCTGTTCCTGGGATTGTCCTGAATGCTTCAGTATGTTCTTAATACCAGAATGGTTGGTTACCACATATACGGTATCGTTAGGCTCGTATTTAACATCTCCGTATGGGATGATGGTTTCGCCGTTGCGCAGAATAGCTACGGCACGGTATTCCATATGATAGATATCGCCGGCCTCGCTGAGCGTTTTGTTGACAATGGGGGCATTTTTATCCATCCGGACTGCCAATAACGAAAGTTTGCCTCCCGAAAAGTCGACAAGAGTGGAAACTCCCGACTGATGAAGAATATTGGTTACTTCGCGGGCGGCAATTTTTTCGGGATAGACAATGGAGTCAATACCCAGCCCGGTGAAGATATCCCTGTTTTCCTTATTCAGAGGCTCACTATCGCCAATACGCACAACAGTGAGCTTGGCGCCAAGCTTTTTGGCCATGATGGCTGCTACAATATTGGTATCGTCCCACGGCGTAACGGCAATAAACAAATCCGCCTCATCGGCCCCGGCTTCCATTAAAAGTCTTTTCGACGTTACATCACCTTGAAGCGTCAGAAGATCATGGGAAGCTGAAAGATTTTTCAACCGTTCTTCTTCCGAATCAATAATCACAATCTCGTGATTTTCACGGCTCAACATTTTTGCCAGATGCGTACCTACTTCACCCGCTCCGGCCACTACAATTCGCATAATAATAAACACTTACATCTGGCATTTCCCAAAAGGAAAATACCGGTAACGAATCAGGATAAAACACAGCAAAGTAATGTATTATTTTCGATATGGACAATGTTTCTGCCCGATCCGAGTCATAACGGCCAGTCCTGGTTTTCTTTATTTGATTTCTTATCGATACTTTTGTGCCAGCTTTTAGTACATGACAAAAATATTTATCAGGCTTGAAAAGCCCGATTTTCATAACCGCAGGTCAACGACCTACAGAGAAGGCAACAGACTATTATTGCCTGCAAGGCAAGACATATAGAACAAGAATACGTCTTGCCTTGCAGGTAATGGCTATGTTAGTTGTCAATCCGCAAGTTGCGCTTCGCTTACTTGCGGTTATGAAAATATCGCCTTCCAGGCATAGAATAAGGAATGTCTAAATTTTGTCATGTACTAAGGGGCCAGTTTAAAATCAAATAATGCATGATAGAGTTCGAACGTTTTGAGTTACCAAATGGTCTGCGCGTATTGGTGCACGAAGATGATTCCACGCCTTTGGCGGCAGTCAACCTGATGTACGATGTGGGTTCACGGGATGAAGATCCCGAAAAGACCGGTTTTGCACATCTTTTTGAACATTTAATGTTTGGAGGATCGGTTAATGTTCCCGATTTCGATGATGAGATGCAAAAAGCAGCCGGGGAAAATAATGCTTTCACCAGCAACGATATCACCAATTATTATTGCACGTTACCGGCTGAAAACATCGAAACGGCTTTTTGGCTGGAGTCCGACCGTATGCTGGCGCTTGATTTCAACGAACGGAATCTCGATATTCAACGGCAGGTGGTAATCGAAGAATTTCGCCAGCGATACCTCAATATGCCTTACGGCGATGTATGGTTGTTGTTGCGTCCCGAAGCCTATTACGTACATCCTTACCGGTGGCCGACCATCGGGAAAGACGTCGAACATATCCGCCGGGCTAACCTGGATGATGTCAAAATGTTTTTTTATCGTCATTACGCTCCCAATAATGCGGTAATGGCTGTTACCGGAAATGTAAAAACAGAACAGATAAAAGCGTTGTCTGAAAAATGGTTTGCATCCATAGAACGACGACAGGTTCCGCCACGGCAGTTACCCCAGGAGCCTGTGCAGGAAGAACCCCGTATGTTTTCTGTAACGCGCCAGGTCCCTGCTAATGCTATATACAAGGTATTCCACATAGACGGGTTGTACACAGATGGCTTTTATTGCAGTGATATATTGTCGGATGTATTGGCTTCGGGTAAATCGGCACGTCTTTATCAACACCTGGTGAAAGAAAAGCAATTATTCAGCGAAATCAATGCCTATGTTACAGGCGATGCTGATCCCGGGTTGATGATCGTATACGGAAAACCGATGCCCGGCGTTTCACTTGAATCAGCAGATGCAGCTATCCAGGAGGAATTGGACGCTTTGTCGGATCAGCTTCTGCCTTCGGGTGAGATACAAAAATTGAGGAATAAATTTGAAGCGTCATTCATTCTCAACCATACCAATATCGTCAACAAAGCCTTGCACTTATGCCGTCACGAATTAATGGGTGATGCTGCCGGCCTGAATCGGGAAATTGAAACATATCAGGCCATATCGGTTGAGACCATTCGAGATTACGCTGCAAAAATTTTCAGTCAGGATAATTGCACAACCTTACTCTATCATCAACAAAGCTAAAAATATTTCTCATTTATGTAGTAAAATCAGGATTTTCCTCATCTTACGGCATAATATTTGTTTCATACTTCCATCTGTCAAGTGCCTATATGAATGGCATTTGATATCTTTAACCAAATCCAGGCGGCCAATAATGAAAATTTTCGGTTTAGTTTTCATATTTTTTGTGTTTGCAGTTGTTGTGCAAGCTCAGGATGTTGATGCCTTGATGCAAACGGCCAATTCACTCAAAGACCAACCCGAAAAAGCTGTTGAAATACTTAATGAGGCGTTGGCTGCCGATCCGAACTCGGAAGAGGCATTAAAGGCGAGAGCCGAGGCTTACGAAAACCTGAAACAATACGATAAATCCATCGCTGATTACCAAAAGCTGGTGCAATTATCTCCCGACGAGGAAATTTTGTGGTACCTGTTGGGGCGCAGCCAGTATAACGCCGGACAATACCAGGACGCTTTGAAGAGCCTGAATCATGCTACGAAACTTAACCCGCAGTATCTGCCGGCTTTCCATATCAAAATACGGGCACTTTTAGCTCTCAATAAAAATGAAGAAGCATTGAAGGTGAGCGATTCTACATTGAATAATATCGGTGAAACGGCCATGAATTATTTTTTACAGGGGGAAGTCAATAAACGGATGAATGCCCGGCAAAAGGCAGAATGGGCTTATGCCAGGGCAGCAAAAATAGATAAAGGATTTATTGAGGCATATATCGCTTTAGCTGACTTATTTGCCGGAGTAAACAAGCCGGAAGAAATATTCACCAATGCCGATGCCGCCCTGGCTATCAATCCTGACTCGGAAGAAGCGTTGATAGCCCGTAGCAGGGGTTACGCATTATTGAAACAATACAATGATGCTATCGAAGATGTATCTTATGTTATTAAACTCAACCCTGCCAACCTCACAGCTTATTACTGGCGGGGAAAATATTATCTCGGGAACAATAAACCGCAGGACGCACTCAAGGATTTCAACCATGTATTGCAGATTGAACCGGACAATTGGCAGGCATTGGCGGGACGTGCCGATAGTTATGCCGCCATGGGCGATAAAAGTTCGGCATTGGCCAACTATCAGGCCATACTTGAAAAAACTCCGAAGTATCCTGAAAAAGATGCAATTATCCAGTTTGCCAATCAGCGTTTGTTCGAATTGAACCGCGAAAATCATGCGCCCGTGGTGGAATTAATTGATCCGGAACCGGACAAATTCGATATTTCCGTACCTGACAATCAAAATACGATTACGATCAAAGGTAGGATAACCGACGAAAGCCCTATCGGGAAGCTTGTCATCAACGGACAGGTAACGCCCGTAACTGCTGTTGGCGGAAAATTTGAATTTGCTGCCGTAGTAAAGTTGGACAACATAACGGATGTGAATGTTGAAGTAGCCGATGTGTATGACAATGTCAACAAGCTGACTTATCATATAGTCCGTAACGAGACCGGCAAGCCGCAGGTAGCATTATTCACCCCGAAACCATCTGACAAGGGCACGATAATCCTTGCACCGGACAATACAACATCGCTGTATGTCGAAGGCAAAGTGACCGACGAAAGCGCCATCGCATCCATCCTGGTGGACGGTAAAGCGGTAGATTTCGACCAGAATATCACAGATCCGGCATTTTCTACCATTGTCGATATCAGTAATAAAACCCGGTTTTCTGTTGTAGTGACTGATCGTTACGGAAATACCACCGAACAAGTTTATACACTTGAAAAAATAGCAGCATCAACGCCAGAATCCTCTACTCCGCCTACATTGGACCAAATACCTGCAGTGGAAAAGGCTTCGCAATAAAATTAAAAGAAAAGATGGATCATTTAACGAACGAAAAATATCTCAAGGCATACCACAATGAACTAAATAATAGCGAAAAACTAATCTTGCAGATAAATGCTTACAGCTTTCTTAATCTGTCGATACAAAGGCTTAGCCAGATATTCATAAAAAATCCGGAAATCGGGGTAAAAGAAATTTCAAAATGTTACCAATCGCTTCGCGATAAAAAACTGATTGAAGATAAAGCAGCTACAAATGAATCAAGAATTCCGCAACAGGTTACCCTGGAAATTTTGGCTGATGCATTGCAGAATACATCGTTCCTCAAATATATTCCAAATATCGAAACACTTGAGGGACAATACCAGTGGAGCGAATCGTCTTATAAATACCTGAGAAATCTTTTTGTAAAACATTTCCAGAATAAAGGGGAGAATGATGTAATACCTCAGGCTCGGTATCATATTGAGGCGTACCATGATTTCATACAGCCGGTACTCGGTAAACCCGAATTTGATTGGCTGTTCGTCGAACTGGGCGAGAAAGCATTGTATCACCTCTTAAACAGGAGATTGACGTACGCTCATGCCGATTTATTACCAACACAAATGGTAATGGATTTCAACAAAAAGTTAGAAAACATTAAAGGCATAGTTGAAGGTGATTACACTCGTAACGTAATCATGTCCAACTATTATTTACTCGACGGTAATTTTGAGCAGGCGGAAATATCTATCGGGCAGATGCCCTCTGAATATCGCCATATCATTCCATACGGTATCATCAAACTTTACGGCGGGGATGCAGAAACAGCTTATAACGTGATGCACAAGTTCCTGGCTTCCAAAAAGAAGTCGGAGATGTTTGTCAACTACGAAATATACTATTGCATATACTATATTCTGGCGCTTTTGAGCTTAGATTCCGAAACATATGCCAAACCCGTCCAGAAAATGCTTGCTGCAAAAAACGGTCCTTATCATTATTCGAATTTGATTGCTTCGGCGCTATTGGACCATGCAACGGGTAACAAAAAAGATGCGGACCAAGCCATATCACGGGCTTATTACTTTTCTTCGTCGATCAGTGACCTGGAAAGTATCTTCCTGTATATTGCCGTGTGCTACACCGAATCGCCGCCTGACATCAAATATCTCGACGAAGGAAGAAGGTTGTTGGAAAAAACATCGGGTAACGGATATAAGTTGCTGGCGCTCGAATTGTCGTATGCGCTTGCGACAATATATAAAACAAAGGATTTTGAAGATCGTTATGCCGGGCTTTCTTCTGAATTGGGACAAACAGCACTCTTGTCGCGCAAACAACGCCACGAAGAGTGGGAGCTTATGCTGAATAGCCTCATGGGAGTGGTTTCAGGCGCTGGTGATAGTAAAAAAAGCAAAGTCGAAAAAGCGACACGTGTTGTATATTTCGTCGATCTGAACAAACGTATTGTACAACCTACCCTGCAAACAGGCACCTCTTCCGGAGGATGGTCCAAAGGTCGTAATATTGCGCTCAAACGAATGAAAGACCTTGATATCGAAGGTATGAGTGAACAAGATTGCCGTGTGGCAGGAACAATAAAAATACATTCAAGTTATTGGGGCGGCGGTACCGAATATTTTTTTGATGAAGATGTATTTCCTGCCCTTGCAGGACATCCGTATCTTTTCCTGTTCAGCAACCCGGACATTCCTGTCGAGTTGGTAAAAGCCGAACCTACCATTGTTGTCGAAGAAACCGCCAAAGGGTATATCCTGAAATCGGATGTAGTACCGGATGACAATGATTTCGTTATCCAGAAGGAAACCAACACCCAGTATAAACTCATCACGATCGACCAGCGGCAACGGGCAATACTCCATGCTATCAACCAGGGAAATTTTGTTGTCCCCAGGGAAGGCAAGGATAAGCTGTTGCAAACTCTGGAAGGATTGAGTAGTTTCCTGACCGTTCATTCCGATATGGTGGAAGTCCGCAGGGGAACGCGCACAGTAGAGAGCGATCCACGTATCCGCGTACAGTTGTTACCATTAGGCAACACTCTTAAGGCCGAGCTTTTCGTGAAACCGTTCGGTACGGAACCACCTTACTGTAAACCCGGACTGGGCGGACAAACTGTCTTCGGGACGGTGGATAACGAACGTTGCCAGGCAACCCGTGACCTGAAGAGGGAATCGCGCTATGCCAATGCCATATTGGACGAAATCCAGCAAAATACCAACATCGATGTCTCACAGGACCTGATTGTTTTTGATGATCCGCATGATAGCCTTTACCTGCTTGAAGTCCTTGCAAAGCACCAGGATATTGCCGTGGTGGAATGGCCCGAAGGTGCGAAGTTTAAAATCAGGAAGTCGGTATCGATGAGTAATGTTAACCTTTCGGTGAAGGGCGTTGATTACTGGTTCGAAGTGGATGGGAATCTTAAGATAGACGACGACACTGTACTTTCCGTAAAGCAGTTACTCGACTTGAATGCACGATCTTACGGCAGATTTATCGAGCTGGGCGACGGAGAGTTTATTGCTTTGAGCAACGAACTGAAAAAGCGCCTTGATGAATTACAAACTTATACCAACCGGTCGGACAAAAAAGTCAGACTGAACCGCTTTGCTTCGATATCGCTTTCGAATCTTTTTGAACAGGCCGGTTCTTTCAAGACCGATGCAAAATGGACTGAATTCCAGAATGCCTTGGTAAACGCCAAGGACATTAAACCGGAATTACCCAAAACATTACAGGCTGAGTTGAGACCCTACCAGGAAGAAGGTTTCCGTTGGATGGTACAACTTTCGGAATGGGGTGCGGGCGCTTGTCTGGCTGACGATATGGGTCTGGGAAAGACTTTGCAGGCATTGGCCTTGATGTTGTACCGGGCCAAGAAAGGCGCTGCGTTGGTGGTTTGTCCCGCATCGGTGGTTGCCAATTGGGCAAGCGAAACCAACAAATTTACGCCCACATTGAATGTTGTCTTGTTGAATACCCACAACCGTAAAGAAGTTATCGAAAAAGCGGATGCTTTCGATGCGGTAATTACGACTTACGGGTTGTTACAGTCGGAAGAGAAACTTTTCACGGAAAAGGAATGGAATACGGTGGTGTTGGACGAGGCACACGCCATCAAGAATTACAATACCAAAACATCCAAAGCAGCCATGAACCTAAATGCCGGTTTCCGGGTGATCCTCACCGGAACACCTGTACAGAACCATCTTGGTGAAGTATGGAATCTGTTTAACTTCATTAATCCGGGTTTGTTGGGCGCCATGCAACAATTCAATGACAATTATGTAAAGCCAGGCGAAGGTGGCGGTAAACGGCTTAAAAAGTTAGTTGCGCCGTTTATCCTGAGGCGTACCAAGAACAATGTGCTGGAAGAACTTCCGCCTAAGACGGAAATTGTCAAACAAGTGGAACTATCGGACAACGAACGGACGTTCTACGAAGCCATCCGTCGCCAGGCCATCGATAACCTAAAGAACGACTCAGCGCCTGCCGGACAACAGCACCTGAGTGCCCTTGCCGAGATCACCCGGTTGCGTCTTGCCTGTTGTAATCCCGAATTGGTGGAGCCCGACATGAAAATTCCTTCGGCTAAGCTGGCTTCTTTCCTGGAGATCGTGGATGAATTGAGAAGCAATAACCACCGCGCACTGGTATTTAGCCAGTTTGTCAAGCACCTGAATATCATACGACGGGAATTGGACGAAAAGAAAATCAGGTACAAATACTTAGACGGATCCAGTTCGCTTCCCGAACGTGAAAGAAATGTCCGCGACTTTCAGTCGGGCGATGGCGAATTATTTCTTATCAGCTTGAAAGCAGGCGGGTTGGGGCTTAACCTGACTTCCGCCGATTATGTCATCCATCTTGACCCTTGGTGGAATCCGGCTATTGAAGACCAGGCTTCGGACCGGGCGCACCGCATCGGACAGAAACGTCCCGTCACCATCTACCGGTTAGTAGCGCAACACACCATAGAAGAAAAGATTATCCAACTACACAACACCAAACGCGACATTGCCGACAGTCTGCTCGAAGGTACCGATAGCCCGGCCAAGCTATCGACCCGGGAATTGTTGAAGTTGATTATGGAAGAATAAGGGTATTTTACCTGCGTCGAGCTAAAGGTTGACCTGATTATTTGGCTGTAGTTAAGAAATGTGTTGCAAAAATTATGAATCATACCGGCAAGGTTGCATGCCGTAGGTATGCAACCTAAAACAACAACGTAATATTTAACTACAGCCATGCATGCGATGATAGTGGATCAAAGAACAAACATCGTGGATGCTTGCCTCCAAACATCATGGTTCTACTCATTGAGCACAGGGCTTCGGTTCGTATTTGCCCACTTCGTGGACTCTATATAATGTGCAAAAAACGACATTCAATTTGCATACAGTAGGAAAACGTATTCGAAAAATTATCCAGTCAGCGCAAGGTTATTTTTTATAAATTTGCGATCAAATAAATCTAATCCGCTGTATGACATGATCTCATATTGACGGATTTTTCAAAACACAAAATACACAAAAATGGATCAGATTATTGATGCAAAACTGATGCATCCACGAGACCAGATCGCCACGATTATACACAGAATATACGAGCGCGGTCTGACTACCACATCCGGTGGTAACATATCAATCATCGACGAAGAAGGCGACATTTGGGTTACTCCGGCATCGATCGACAAAGGGACTTTGCGACCTTCGGACATTATGCAGGTTAAGCGTGACGGCACTATTATCGGCAAACACAAACCTTCGTCCGAATACCCGTTTCACAAAGCCATATTCGAAGCCCGTCCCGATATCAGGGCGATCATACATGCTCATCCACCGGCATTGGTTTCATTTAGTATCGTACACAGTATTCCCAACCCGAATGTTATTTCACAGGCAAAACACATTTGTGGGTCTGTAGGTTATGCGGCATACGAAATTCCCGGAAGCCTGGAGCTTGGACAGCGGATTGGCGCTGAATTCGCCAAAGGCTACAAGGCTGTGATCATGGAGAATCATGGAACTGTCGTGGGAGGAACAGATATCAACAAGGCTTTCCAACGTTTCGAAGCATTGGAGTTTTGTGCACGCGCCATCATCTACGGACAGAAAATCGGCGAAGTGAGATACCTCACCGACGAACAAATCGAACAATATCACCTGAATACGCCTGAACAACTTCCGGAACAGGACATTGTCGATTATCCGTCGGACGAACGGCAGATACGCACGGAGATATGCCGGATGGTACAACGCGCCTGCCGGCAGGGACTGATGATCAGTTCATACGGAACGGTTTCGGTACGCTGGCGCAATAACGATTTCCTGATTACCCCGACAGGTGTTTCGCGATGGAACATGTCATTGGATGATATTGTCCAGATAAAGAATGGCCGGCGCGAACCGGGGAAAATCCCCAGCCGGATTACCTGGCTGCATCAGGAAATATACAACCGGTTTCCACATATTAATTCCATCATTCTTACACAATCTCACTACCTGATGGCTTTCGGGGCAAGTCACCGGCCATTGGATGTAAGAACTATTCCCGAAAGCTGGATTTTTCTACAGGATGTTCCCTTGATGCCATTCGAAACCCTGTTCAATGGCCGGACAGATATATTGGATGAACTGGAGAGCGGAATACCGGCGATAATTATTGAAAACTGTTCGGTATTAGTGACCGGCGATAAGCTTCTGCAAACATTCGACCGTCTCGAAGTAGCCGAATTCAGTGCGGAATCACTGGTGATTGCTTCGTCCATCGGGCAGTTGAAACCCATCAGCGGACAGCAGATTGAAGATTTGAGAAAAGTATTTCTGAAATAAGTACCATGCGAGATATAATTGACGTTTTTGATGTTTGTTTAAACTTGATTTATTGTTCTTTGCCTCACATTTATCATTAACCATTTATCATTAATCATTACTTAACAGGTGGGTATACGGGTACTATATGCGTGTTGTGTTCTGTCTTGGATACATATTTTGTCTTGGGGGCAAGGTATCCCGGCAGGCAAGCAGTTACGTTACGAAACAATGGTTGCTTCACTCGACACAGCAGCATGTCCTTCCCATACGATAGCCATTACCAGCGACATGCTGGTGGTGGCTTTTTCTTATGCGGCAACACATTATCCTGAATTGTGCGGCAGGGAAATCAGCCTGCAATATGGATCTATCAAAACTTCCATGGCAGCACAGCCACGCGTATGGTCGCTTTTCCGCAAACGTGACAAACGCCGGTACAGGGTGGTCATTAATAAAGATATAAAGAGCGCTCAGACCCAATTGTTGTATGCTGCGCCGTTTGACGCCTGTGTAGGTGTGATGGGACATGAATTGGCACATCTGCTCGATTATTCCGGTAAATCGGGATGGCAAATGATATGGACGGGGATACGTTATTTAGGCAGGAATTACCGACGTAAAATGGAACATCAGACGGATTCCATTGCCATCGTACGTGGATTCGGATGGCAACTGTACCGGTATGCGTTTTTTGTGGTTCATGAAGCGGAAATAAATGACAACTATCGCAATTACAAATTGGATATATACATGAAACCGGAAGAAATTCTCGAAATGGTGGAAAAAATATCCGCGGAGTAACCGGATAGATAGAGCTTTTCGTCATTATTTGCTGTTGACTACGGAAAACCGTATTGTTTGGTGTATAATCCTATTATACTTTTGTTGTCGTGTTTATGCACCTTTACTTTACCTATTTGTCCGTTAATTGAGGATGGTGTTATCCAGCCAGTTATGAGTACGAAAAATATTTTGATCGCCGACGACCACAGCCTGATCCTGGAAGGATTCAGCAGGCTATTGCAGGATATGTCCGACGTGGGAAATATCGATACGTTTACAGATGGCGCTTCTGTCTGTAGTGCCTTACAATCTACCCTATACGATGTTTATATTATCGATCTGAAACTTCCCGACATGGATGGCTTCGAACTGATGGAGCAAATCCGGGCAGCCCACTCCGGAGCCAAGATCATCGTTTGTACGATGGTTGAGGATGTGTGGGTGATTAATCGTTTGATACAATCGGATGTCGACGGCATTGTTTTCAAGAACTCTTCGGTGGAACATATCGGAAAAGCTTTGACTTGTGTTTCATCCGGCAAAAAATATTATTGTCCCAGATTTATCCATCTGAAAAAACGCTATGATACGTACCGTAAAAAAACAGGAAATAAGACGATGAATCTAACTCTGCGCGAACAAGAGGTACTGAGCTATATTATTGAAGGAATGACCACCCGCGAAATAGCTGAAAAAATGGGAGTAAGCGAGAACGGCGTGGAAGGCTTTCGCAAAAATCTTCTTGATAAAACGGGTGTACGTAATGTGGCACAATTGGTCGCTTATGCTTATGAAAACCAATTAGTGGGGCGGAAATAGGGGACAAGACAACTAGTGTTAAGTTATGAATTAAGAGTTAAAAATTAAGAACTTAACGTAAACGAAATCACCGGAGTTAATGACTGAATACAAGAGTATTCTTACCATCTTACGGTCTCGTACCTCGAGAAGAATTAACCATTTTTTATCTGCCTCCAGTCTACTACCACTTTTATTGTTGTCCCCTTTTCAGGTTCTGACTGTATTTCGACAATCCCGTTCATTTTGGCTGTCCGGTCATGTATAATCTGTAATCCTAATCCGGGTTTCTTAACAGTTGTATCCATTCCACGGCCATCGTCGCTGATTGAGAGTATGACCCGATTTTCTTCCCGATGCAGGGAAATCCGGATGTTTTTTGCTTTAGCATGTTTTAATGCATTACCGCATACCTCCTGTGTAATGCGGTGTAGTTCGAGCGCCGTTTCCTGCGGCAGACCCTCCCATCCATCCTCCGGCTCAATATGACATTCAAAGTGCAGTCCATTCATATCGTTCTGCATGTATACATAATCGGCAATGATCTCCGCTAAGGTAGCATGCTGGAATACGGGTGGCATTAACTCGTGTGAAATGTTTCGTACATGTTCGTGTATGCCTTGCAGCATACTGGAGATTTCTTCCTGCGATACGCCCGGCGTCTGCATCTTGAATTTTACCCCCAGTAAAGCATTTGATACATTGTCGTGCAGTTCGCCGGCCAACCGAGTCCGCTCGGCTTCCAACCCGTCTAAATACGATTTAATCTGCCGCATTTCCATACCCGAAGCCAAAACATCAAACTCACGTTCTTTTTCTTCGAGCTTGGCAGTCTCCATTTCGGCCTTTAATTCGGCTTCCTGCTGCTGTAACTTTGCAATTTTCAATGCATCGGCATCCGATTTGCGTTTGCGACGAAACCACAGGAAACCCAAAATTGCGGCCAACAGGGTAATACCCAATATGCCGAGGGTCAAGTACCGGATGCGTTCCTGGAATTGATTGCGTTCGGTTAACCGTTGTATATCTTCTTCCTTTTTAGTTACTTCGTATCGGGTCTGAAGCTCTTGGATGGTTTTGTAACTCTCTTGATCGTAAAGTTTTTTCTGATATTCTGAATTCAATTTCTCATATTTCAGGGCGAGCACATAATTCCCGCTAGCCTCATATGCTTTAGAAAGTGTTTCATAAACGATAACATAACTATTGTAATCAGGTTTATCGAACTGATTCAATAATTTTAACATTCCTTCTGCCTCTTTGACGGCCTCATAATAATTTTTCACCTTTAAATAATAGAGGGCAAGGTTTAAACGATAACTAATGACAAACTCAGGTTGATCAGGATTGGCTATTCGTTTTGCTTTTTCAATGCGTTCTTTGATTATATCCATATCCGCACCGGGTAACTCCATGGCATAAGTCGCCCATCGTAAATAATTGTAGGATATTTGATATCCGTAGGTAATAGGGGGATTTGTTATTGACTCGTAAATGTGAATAATTTGTGTATCATACAAAAGCACTGAATCTCTAAATTGAGTTTCCTCTTTGCGATTGTCATACAATATTTCGTAATAACTACCTGCAATAGTATAAAAATACACTTGGGAAACTATATCGCCAGCCTGTTGTACCAAGGGGAGCATTTTGCCAAGGATCTTTTTTGCATTTATCGTATCTTTTTGGAATACATAAGCTACAGCTAAGTTATACAGTATGTCGATTTGTGCTTGCTGATTTCCTCCCGCCTTTTCGAAATATCCAAGCGATTTGTAATAAAACTCATGCGCTTGTTTTGTCAATACCTGCTTGCCGTACAAATTGCCAATAACATAATACAATCTGGCTAAAGTAAGCTCATCGGCCCGATTTTCATACTGAAGCGTCGTATCGGCATACAAACGGGCATGGTCAAAATCTTCCAAATATGCATACATTAATATAATGTCGCTATAAAGAGCGATAGTTTTGGATATACGATCATCCGATGTTTTTGATAAATGTACCAACTTTTGAAGCAACACTATCCGAGAGTTGAGTGGAAGAGAGTCCATAACAGCATATGCAGCCCTGTCTTTTTCATCAAAGTTGATCTTTTCATCCGATATAATAATCATAACGGAATCATACAGATGCTGATTATCCTGTGCGCGAAGATACTGGCATCCCAACAGTAGTATCATCACAAAGTACAGCAAATAGAAAGGACACCCTGGAACTCCTTGAAAACGGCAGTTACAATGTGATTTGAAACAAAATTTCAGCGTTTTACCTGTGTAGCCTCTCTCTACAAGGTTTATGTCATCAGGCAATTGGGCATTGTTGGCGACCCCATTTCTGATAGAATTCTCATATTTCATTGCTGATATGTATTGAGTTTAATCGACGCAATATTACAAAATATATTGTAGTACCAAACCAAGAATAATCGATATATTACACAATTTTCATTTATTCATCACCTAAGGAATGCGCCCAAAATAAGATTCCCATTTCCAATTATTTCATGTTATCTTTGTTCAGCAACTTAACCAATGAAATTCCAGACATGAAAAACTTTTATTCGTTAGAGATTGAATCTCAGATGCGTCATTTTTTTGA
>JAVBNI010000123.1:0-3582 GCA_031551645.1 Bacteroidales bacterium
ATGAATACCATTACAGATACAATAGACGCAACCACATGGATACTGTTTTTGACAACCTAATTTGCAGAATGATTAAATTCGAGCCAATCCGCAGAAAATTAAAAAAATAATTAGTGAGCTTTAAACGCCTATACCGAAAAAGCTATTTCATTGCTAGAAAATAGACGATTACAAATAAAAGACATTTGGGTACAATCGGGGTTCAATTCGCAAAGCGTATTCAATGCCATGTTCAAGAAGGAAATGGGAGTAACTCCTTCGGAATGGACGAAAAAAGTGACAGGTGACGGGTGACGATTAGTATGTAAAGAACCTTTAGCCCGGCAAAGACAATCAAGAATTTTCAGTTATTCAACGATTTAACAATTTAACAATTCATTTATGGCACAAACATTTGAACCTTTTCCTTTTCTGGCATACCTATTACCGGTGATATGCTGTTTCTGCTATGGTCTTATGTTAATTTTCCGGCACGAAAGCCGGGTTAAACGTATCATGGGTATCATGATGCTGATGGCTTGTTTCTGCTTTGCCATGTCGCTGACATACGACTCTATGATGCAACAAGACGGCCAAGTGCCGATTCTCAATGTCTGGCACATGGGATCTGTATTGATGATGTGTCCGGTTATCGGATGGTACCTGACTCTGCTGATCCGTCCCGATGCTAAATTTTTTCCCGGCCACTTTCTGTTTATGATGCCATTTTTCCTCTCCGCCATAGGTACGATCCTGTTTTTACGGTTTACCCCGACCACGCCCAATGTTTTTACTATAAAAGACTACTTGGCATTGTTGGGAGACTATCCTGAAGCGATTTACCGGGTAGTACTGACAGCTGCTTTTGTGGCTGAACTGATTTATATGTTTACAAGAGCGGAACTGCAACTAAAAGCGCACAGGGAACGAATTAAAAACGACTTTTCGTATACCGAGAAAGTGAATTTGGACTGGGTACAAATATTAGTTATCATGACTTTTTTCTGCTGTGCCCTGAATTTGATATATGCATTCACAGCCTCGGTGCACACGCGAACCATATTCAATATCCTCTTTTTTGTCGTGATCGTCGGTCAGTGTGTCTACGGCGGAACACATTCCGACATTTACTATATCCCCGAACCCGGAAACGGAAAAAAACCGCGTTACGCAAGACCTCCCGATGCTGCTCTTCTCCTCCCTCCGGAACAGGAAAAAACAAAAATAAGTCCCATGGCACATAAAAAAATACACGAAGGATTAATGAATCTGCTGGAGCAGCAGGAAATCTATAGTAAACCCGATCTTCGTCTGGATGACCTCGCCGACATGTTGATGACCAATAAAACCTATGTGTCATTAGTCATCAACGAATCATTCCATACCAACTTTTATACGCTGATCAACCGTTACCGGATCAAAAAAGCCATGACTCTGCTGGAAAGTCCACAGACACAGATCAAAGATATCTGGATAGAATCGGGTTTTAACTCGCAAAGCGTGTTCAATGCCATGTTCAAAAAGGAAATGGGAATAACACCTTCGGAATGGACGAAAAAAGTGACGGGTGACGGGTGACATGTGATATGTGACGATTTTTCAGTTATTCAGTCATTCAATTATTCAGTTAATCTATCAATAATCGATTAGTTATGACCAGTATATTTGAATCTTTTCCTTTGTTGGCTTATCTGTTGCCGGTAATATGCTGTTTTTGCTACGGTCTTATGCTGATTTTCCGGCGTGAAAGCCGTGTCAAACGCACTATGGGTTTTATGATGCTTATGGCCAGTCTTTGCTACGCCACTTCCTTAGCCTATGATTCGATGGTGCAACAGGATGGCCTGGTACCCATTCTCAATGTCTGGCACATGGGATCATCGTTGATGATGTGCCCGATCCTGATCTGGTACCTGACCATATTGATCCGTCCCGATACCAAGTTTTTTTCCCGCTATTTCCTGTTTCTTATTCCCTTTTTCGTCTCTATTATCGTCTCATTCCTGTTCGTATTCTTCGCCAAACCCATGCCGGATGTCTATACGATAGCGGACTATATGTCATTACTCAAAACTTATCCCGAAACAACTTACCGTCTTATTCTGACTGTGGTTTTCGCTGCCGAGTTGGTTTATCTGCCTGTCGGGGCAGAATTGCAATTGAAGGCACACAGAAAGCGGATCAAAAATGATTTTTCGTACACCGAAAAAGTTGACTTAAATTGGATCCATATTCTTATCCTGTTGTGTTTTATCTGCGGAGTTTTAAATTTCGTGTATGCATTTTCGTCGTCGGTACAAACACGAACAGTATACAGCATCATGTTTTTTATATTGATTGTGATATTTTGCATATTAGGCGGCATCCATCCCGATATTTACTACCTTTCTGAACCCGAAGGGACAAAAGGTCCCCGTTATGAAAGACCCCCCCATGCGGTACTATTCATTCCCCCGGAACAGGAAAAGGTCAAAATAAGCCCACTGATGTATGAAAAAATATACAAAGGACTCACGGAATTGCTGGAACAACAGGAAATTTATTGCAAACCTGACCTGCGATTGGACGATCTTGCCGATATACTCCACACCAATAAAACCTATGTGTCGCTGGTGATCAACGAATCGTTCCATACCAACTTTTATACGCTGATCAACCAGTATCGGATCAGGAAAGCTGTGACATTATTGGAAAACCCAAAATTGCAGATTAAAGCTATCTGTATACAATCAGGCTTTTATTCGCAAAGCGTGTTCAACACTTTGTTTAAAAAGGAAATGGGGATAACCCCTTCAGAATGGATGAAGAAAGTGAAGAACGAAGAGTGAAGAATTTTCAGTTATTCAACAATTAATCTATCAATAATCTATTACATAATGTTAGTTCGAGAAGCTCAAATACATATAGAATCACCCAGCTTATTCATCAACGTTGATTAATTCTTCTAACAACATATGGATAGCCGATGTGGTTGCCCGTTGGATGTTGTTCTCGCGAAAACTGCCAAAATGAAAACACAACAGAATGGTTATCATTTCACTGTCGGAAATTGTACAGGAGCGGTTCCGGTGCTTTTTACCGTCATTACTATCAATCCGATGCTTTTTGGCGTCTATGTCAAATTCTTTGCAGAAATCGTCCGCAATACAGAATATTTCGATAATTTTATCTTTTGTAAGCATGGTGTGTTTACACATTGTATTATTCTGATTATCAAATATAAATATAAGAAAAAATCATCATGCTTTTTGTCCTTTTTTGCTCCTACAATTTTAACCGATCTTATCCAATGCTCAGGTTATAAAGATTTTGTTTGATATTATGGTACTTGGATTTTGTTTTAGATTTTTATGATGAATATACAAGCGGGTAACCACTACCAGGAAACACCTTTGATAGATCTAAAATATTGATTCTGAAAGCAGTGATATATTAAAAACGTTCTCTATTTTGAATATATCTTTTTCGGTATAGGCGTTTAAAGCTCACTAATTATTTTTTTAATTTTCTGCGGATTGGCTCGAATTTAATCATTCTGCAAATTAGGTTGTCAAAAACAATATCCATGTGGTTGCGTCTATTGTATCTGTAATGGTATTCATC
>JAVBNI010000098.1:0-45904 GCA_031551645.1 Bacteroidales bacterium
AAACAGTGGGTCTTGCCGTGTTTAAAACCATCCTCTAGCCCAGGGCGATCTGCTGCTGTTAAAATTGGTGTATTTACTCGTCCCATAGCCGGCAAAGTTAAATAAATAAAATAACCTAAACTAATTTTTGACATGTACTTAACGCTCCAAACTTTAAATTATTCCCTATCTTTGTTGAGATCAAACAAATCTAAAAATCAAGAAAAATGAACAAGTTCTCCCTTTGTCTCGTGGCAGTGTGTTTCCTGTTTGCCGGCCTTTGTCCTGCTAAAGCCCAGAGCCCTATAAAGTTCACACTTCCCACTCCTTGGACGGAAACGGCGCGCCAGGCTGAAATACCCTTACCTGAATATCCCCGCCCACAGATGGTTCGCGACCAATGGATGACGCTTAATGGCAAATGGGACTACATGGGAGGTAATACGCTTGCGAATCCTGCAACTGCCGCAACACCTCCTGTCTTTGGTGCAAATACGGAGAAAATATTGGTTCCCTTCCCTCCCGAAGCCGAACTTTCCGGAATCAAACGAGCCGGAGAAACGAATTTATGGTACCGTAGAACCATCCAAATTCCGAAAAACTGGAATGGGAAAAGGATATTACTCCACTTCGGTGCGGTTGACCGGATAGCCTCCGTGTTTGTGAATAATAAGAAAGTGGGCGCCCATACCGGAGGTTATACCAATTTCAGTTTCGATATCACCGACCATCTCAATACGGGGGAAAATACACTCGTAGTGGGAGCATGGGACCCTAACGACGGGAAAGCTGCGTCAGGAAAAAACGGACCCAGGGGAGACTACACTTTCACCTCCGGGATTTGGCAAAGCGTCTGGATGGAACCGGTAGAGAAAGAGCACATCGCTCATGTTAAACTGATACCGAATCTTATCAACAACCGCTTGGAAATAGAAGTGGTCGCAACCGGGGAGAATTTTAAAGTATCAGCCATAGCCCTCGACGGAGGTCGTGAAGTGGCAAAAGCGGAGGGCGGTGCAGGTACGAAGTTTTATTTACCCATATCCAATCCCAAGTTATGGTCGCCTGATGATCCGTTTTTATATGATTTGAAATTGCAACTCAAGGATCGCAAAGGTAAAGTTGTAGATCAGATAGACAGTTATTTCGGGATGCGCTCTGTATCCCTGGGTAAAGTGGACGGCATGACCCGTACGCTGCTTAACGGCGAGTTTGTGCTTCAATTGGGCCTGTTGGATCAAGGGTATTGGCCTGACGGCGCTTTTACAGCGCCCACCGATCAAGCCTTGCTTTATGATATCGAGTTAGCCAAACGCACCGGGTTTAATGTCATCCGCAAACACATAAAGGTCGAGCCTATGCGGTGGTACTATCATTGTGATCGTTTAGGGCTACTCGTATGGCAGGATATGCCTAACATCTGGGAACCGGACGGAGTAGATTCCGTTGCCGTACGCACACAGTTCCGGAAAGAATGGCAAGAAATCATGGATCAACTGATCAGTGTACCCTCCATTGTTACATGGGTTCCATTCAATGAGAACTGGGGAGCGTTCGATGTTACCGACATTACCGATTGGACCAAGAAATATGATCCGTTAAGGCTGGTAAACGGAAACTCCGGTTACAACTATGCGCCGGGTTACCGCCGCGCATACGGGGACCCGGGCAACGGAGACTTTGTAGACCTGCACAATTACGGGCCTATCAACGAGAGGAACACACCCAAGCCCCAGGATACACGGGCCTCGTCCATCGGAGAATTCGGGGGAAAAGGACTTTTTGTCCGCGGACACATGTGGCCTGTCCGTAACAATGCCTATGAAATACTGGTAAACAAAGAGATACTTTCGGACACCTACGTGATGTTGCTTACCGAAGTGGAACAGATGATGATATACCGTGGGGTAAGTTGTGCCATATATACCCAAACTACGGATGTGGAGCATGAAATAAACGGACTTGTGACTTACGACCGTCAAGTCGAAAAGATGGATTTCGACAAAGTAAAATCTATCAATGAAAGTGTTATCAAAACAAGTAAGGGGCTTAATAACAAAGCTGTAGACTATCGCACACAAAGAGTTTATCCGCAATAAAAGGTGACAGGTGATAAGAAAAGTGACGGGTGACATGTGACGGATGACAAGATAATGCTGAAAATATAGGTAACAATTCATCTTCTGGGGCTATTAACCAGTCGTTCCTTGCTATTTGGTTATTTGATTCTATTGGTATTCTTCTACAAGAAAGTGTAACTTTGCATGATAAAAGCTTACAAAATCTGATCAAAACATGAAAAAGTCATTGTTAACCTGTACATTATTGTTCCTCGTTTTACAAATATTTGTACAAGGACAGGTAAACGTATCCAAAGTAGCGACTGGTAGCATATATCAGACTACAATTCGGAATTCTTCATATTTGTTTGATCATGCAGACTATGCCGTTTTTATTCCCGAAGATATAACCGTTATTCGGGGCGTATTAGTTCACCAGCATGGTTGTACAATGGAAGGTATTGGTGCGTCTACTGCTTATGATCTGCAATACCAGTCGTTGGCCAAAAAGTGGGGATTGGCTTTGGTAGGGCCGGACATATATCCGAAAGCCGGTCGTAGTTGTGCCGACTGGAGAGATCCTGAGTCGGGTTCCGGCCCTGCCCTGATAAAAATGTTAGACGAAATAGGACGCTTATCCGGCCATAACGAATTAAAAACTGCACCTTGGCTTTTGTGGGGGTATTCCGGCGGTGGTTATTGGACTTTGGCCATGATGAAGGAATATCCGGAACGAATATTGGCTGTATTCAGTTATTCTCCTGCCTTTGATCCTCAATGGGACTTTCCCGAAGCGGCAGCCAAGATCCCGTTAATGATCAGGCATGCCGGTAGCAATGATTTAAATTCCCCCAGGGTCGACTGCTGGGGAACGGCTTTGCATGCTTTCTCCAAGTTGCGAAAAATGGGCGGGTATGTAAGTATTGCCTATACGCCTCATCAAACACATAATTTCAGTTATGTGCGTTACATGGCTGTTCCGTTTTATGAAGCTGCTCTTGCCCAACGCCTGCCGGAAATCCATTCGTCCGGATTGAAAGATATGGATGTATCCAAAGCGTGGTTGGGTGATACGGCTACTCTTCAGATTCATAAAGCAGCAACCTACACAGGAAATAAGGCATCTATGAGTTGGTTTTCGGACTCTTTGGTTGCTGTGAAGTGGAAGGAATTTGTTACTACCGGCAGTGTTTCGGACATGACTCCGCCACCGGCTCCATACGGTTTACAATTCAGGAGAGTAAACAGTTCTGTGATTGAAGTGACATGGAAAGCTGATGCGGATATCGAATCTGGTATCAAACATTTCAGTTTCTTCAAAAATGGTCGTCGTATCGGCGATTTTCCTCGATTAGGTGAATATCAAAAATTTGACACTAATGGTGATAATACGATCCCGTTACTGGTACCCGAATTGAAATTTGAAATAATTGGCTTGGATCCGGATAAAAACCCCATCATCAATATCCGTTCGGCCAATCACTTCAATATTGAATCCCCCAATTCCGCAGATCTGATTGTTCCGCCATTATAAATGTCGTGTCAACGATAGAATGTTGTGCTTAGACCTATCAGGTTTTCAAAACATGTTAGGTCTGAAACCTTCGATCCTTTGAAAACAACATCGTCATTTCGTCATTGACGCGACAGTAATCATTCGAGAGACCAATGGAATTCAACAGTATCCCTTTGTTGAGCTTCTTCTATCAATTTATGGTGAATGCTTTTCACTTGTGATACCATCATGTGTTCGTTGTCATTGTATATGACATAATCAGCCAGTTTTATCTTTTTCTCGTCCGGCCATTGATTGTTTATGCGCGCACGTACTGTTTGCGGGTCGGCAGCATCCCGTTTGCACACCCTTTCGATACGTAAAGCTTCGGGCGCTGTCACAAGAATCATTTTCCAGAACTTCGAAGCCATGTTGTTTTCGAAAAGAATAGCGGCTTCTTCTAATACATAAGGCGTAGTTTGTTGACGGCACCATTGCGAAAAATCGCGGGCTACGGCAGGATGTACCAATCCGTTTACTTTTTCGAGTAATGCTTTATCATTGAATATCAGTCCGGATAATTTGCGCCGGTTGAGTTGCCTGTTTTCATAAATGTCTTTCCCGAAATTTTCTTCCAATGCATTTTTTAATTCAGGATCAGTGTTCATCAACTGCTTGGCTCGTATATCGGCATAATATACCGGTATTCCCAACAATTCAAACACTTGACATGCGGATGTTTTTCCGCTGCCAATTCCTCCGGTGATCCCTACTTTGCGCATCTATTTCTCCAGAATATATTCAACAGTTTTGGGGTGAAACCGGACATCCGAAACATATTCGGGCGATTTTACCAGCACCACCCGTATCTTTGCCTGATTGTCCTTGACATCTTTGATGGTCGTATAATCAACCGTTGCGCGGAACATGTACGGCTGTAATTTTTCGTATTGACTGATGGGTACCAGGCAACTGACAGTTACTGTTCCCGGGAAAGTTTTCATTTTTAATTCTTCCGGAATGTTTACCGATTCGATAGGAATCGTGATGGAAGCTTCGGTATGCCGCTCAACCGGTAGCATGATTCCTACTTCCGGCTCCGAATATTTCAATTGATCAACAGGTTGCAGAGGAAGTTCCGTCCGCAGGGTATCTTTCAGCTTCTTGAATGATTTATTTTTAGTATGTACATATTGCATGGTATCGACAATAGCACGCGGCCCCGAAACAGCCACTTCCGGAGGTGTGATTTGCATGCTTCCTACCGGAAGGAATGATTTTTCGAATTGCATTTGAGCATGAACTTTCACCGGAACCTTCTTGTGGATCATCTCACTGAAAAGAAAATTCAAGGTATCAGGTTGAATCTGGCGCAAACGGATATCAGAACCTATTTGTACGGATATTTTATCAAAAATCGATTGTGCGGTAATATAATAGCTATCGTCAGCAGAACGATTGTGATGAAGCGATTGGTAACTTGCGTCTATGGTAATCGGGTAAAAAGTAAGCCCCAATCGATATTTCAACAAGGTAAATCCTTGTGCGCTGATGGTCAACATCAGATGATTTTCAGGCGCTTCCACCAGTACTTTGTCGTCCGATAAATTAACGTAACGGACTTTAAATTTTAATTCGGCAGTGTAGTCTTTACTGAGCGCGTTAAGATACCAAATGACAACAGCAATAACTAAAAACAACAAATAAGTCAAAAACTCACTGCTAACTTTGCTTTTCAGTTTTTGATTCAAGCGTTTGAATATGTCGGTTATCCCATGGGTATTATTTGACATAATACAAGTCTGCTATATATCTTAAACTTTTGACGAGGATACAAGCCGTAACGACTTGTCAAAAAAATGATTAAAAACAGTTGTCGTTGTGTCTCAAACAACAACTGTTCAATTATTATTTCTTATATTTCGACCAATCCACATTGTGCATGTCTTTCGTTTCATTGAAAGCATGGTGGAATGCAAAACAAGCATGCAGGTTATGTGGAGTGTGTCCTTTACCCAACTTGAGATAATCATAAAGCAATTGCTTGTAGTCGGGATGGACACAATTCTCAATGATAACTTGTGCACGCTGTACAGGTGATTTTCCGCGCAAGTCGGCAACACCTTGTTCGGTGATCAGGATGGATACCGAATGTTCGTTGTGATCCAGGTGCGATACCATGGGTACGATGGCGCTGATGCTGGTTCCTTTGGCTACCGATGGTGTGGTGAAGATCGACAGGTAAGCATTCCGGGTAAAATCGCCGGAACCGCCGATGCCGTTCATCATCTTGGTACCCACCACATGTGTGGAATTGATATTTCCGAAAATATCGGCTTCGAGGGCTGTGTTGATGGTGATCAACCCGAGGCGGCGGATCACTTCCGGGTTATTGGAAATTTCCTGCGGACGCAACAGCAACTTGTCTTTGAAAAAGTCAAGGCTGGCGTATATATCATCCATCATAGGATTACTTACTGTGAAAGAACATCCGCTGGCAAATTTAACCCGCCCGGATTTCATCAGGGAAATAACAGCATCCTGGATAACTTCGGTATATACTTCAAAAATAGGAATATTTTTATTCTCACCCATAGCGCCCAATACGGCATTGGCAATGTTGCCTACTCCGGACTGTACCGGCAGGAATTCCTTCGGAATACGTCCCGCATGTATTTCACCGACTAAGAATTTGGCTACGTTATCGCCAATTTTTGCGGTGGTTTCATCTACAGGAGAAAAGCTGCCGCCTTCATTAGGCAGATTGGTTTCCACCACACCGACAATTTTCGAAGGGTCGACCTTGATGTACGGCAAGCCAGCCCGGTCGGAAGGTTTGTATATCGGAATCGCGTCACGATGGGGAGGCGCTGCAGGTACAAAAATATCATGCATCCCGCGAATGGCTTTGGGATGTTTATGATTAATCTCAATAATGATTTTGTCGGCCAATTGGCAGATAGTAGGAGCAATACCTACGCCGCAGGTAGGGACGATTTCGCCCTTGTCGGTAACATCCGATGCTTCGAGGATAGCTGTATCTACTTTACCCAGGAATCCATAACGCAACATCTGTCCCAAATGCGACAAGTGCATGTCAAAATACGGAGCTTCTTGACTGTTGATTGCACTACGCAGATCACCGTTTGATTGATAAGGCGTGCGAAATTTAATGGCGTGCGCACGAGCAAGGTTTCCGTCGATACTGTCGCCGGTAGAGGCTCCGGTGAACATTCCTATTTTAAATGGATTACCTATTGCATGTTCCGCCTCAGCTCGTTTGGCTATTGCCACAGGGACAGCTTTGGGGCAACCGGCAGCGGTAAAACCACTAAACCCGACATTATCGTCATTATTAATATGATTCGCTGCCTCTTCGGCAGTCATTACAGGAAACTTACTCATGTCTTTTTTGAACTATTATGAAATACAATACTATTAACTCTAAACGGCTCATTTTTAAGCGCCACAAAATTAAGATTTTTCTTCCAACGGGCAAACTTAGCCTACATTATTATGTGCTTTTCCGGTATTGTTTAAATTATTATACACTTTTCAGAAAAATATAATTGAATATTAGCATCTTAAATCATAAATTATGCCAATAAAGAACATGAAGCAGCATCAAAATCAGATATTTTTTAGAATCTGTTAATCTCTTTTTAACAAAAACGAATGTAATTTTAACCAGATGTTCAAACAAACATAAACAAGCTTAATCTCATAATCAGCATCCCCAAACCACTCCTGAAATGGAGATATGATGTTTCCCGTATTTTTCAGCTGAAGGCAATAATATCTTGATCCAAAAATTCATTAAAAACGACTACTTTTCGCGATATTACTACATTATGACCGGTTTGTGTTTGGCTACAAATTCGGGGTCGATGATCACACCCAAGCCGGGTCCTGTGGGCGCTTTCATTTTTCCGTTCACGATTGTCAACGGCGATGTGGGACATTCGTATGGGACATGAGTTTTGAATCCTTTAAACTCATGATGCGGAACGGCATTTGGTAACGCTGAAACAAAGATAGCGTTATAAAGAAAACCCAATCCTCCGCCCGACATGTGGGTTACACAGGTTTTTCCCATCGCTTGGGCCATGAGAGCGACTTTCATGGAACGGATAAAGCCTCCAAAATAATATGTATCTGGCTCTACAATGTCTATTCCTTCATTGGCCAACAACCACTGGAAATTGTAGATATTTTGATCCTGTTCGCCATTAGCAATAGGTATTGTAAGAGTATCGGCAACTTTTTTTATGTCCTCAAAATAATAATACATGACAGGTTCTTCGAAATAGCCGTATTTATATTCTTCCAACATTCTTCCTATTTTTATCGCTCCTTCGACATCATAGTAACCATTTGAGTCGGCATATAAAGACCAGTTATTTCCATAATGCTCGCGAATCATGGGAATCAATTTTTCTGATTTCCCTGGTATCCCGTTATAATGAATATCTTTTGTCCCATCGTACATAAACCCTACCTTTATTTTCAAGGCATTGACATCGTATTGGGCAACCTCATCCTTAATACGTTTAAAGTGTTCTTCAAGTGGTAATTCACGAAACTCGGTAGCTACGT
Source organism: Bacteroidales bacterium (assembly GCA_031551645.1). GTDB lineage: Bacteria > Bacteroidota > Bacteroidia > Bacteroidales > UBA4181 > JAIRLS01. The sequence goes on from JAVBNI010000098.1 coordinate 8,131, forward strand.
AAACACCTACCTCGGGATTGTGTATTTCTCCGATCAGTTGAGCCACAGACTTGTTGGCTATCTTTCCAAGCATATCCAATATGGCAAATTCGATGGTTGCTAAGGGAAGTCCTACTGCAAGGCCATTCAATCTGAAGTTGAGTTTGTAATTGTATACTTTTTCCAAGATTAAATCCAATTCACGGGCATCTTGGCCAATAAAGAACGGTTTCAGGTTTTTTAGGAATATCGGGAACAAGGTAGACATCGTAAAGTGGCCAACCGAAATTCCTTCTGCGCCATCCTCCGAACAGACGCGGCACAAATAACTGCCATTATATTCCAGTAGATCAAGCGTTTTGATAATGATCGGAGTAGAGAATAGTTCTTTCTTCAAGACAGGTTGCTGAAGCACCTGGTCAAGCTTGTTGAATCTGGCTTTAACTATGTCATTTCCGGAAGAAGATTTATTGCCGGAGGTACAGGATACCAATGGCAAACCAGCAACAGCTACACCGCCTGTTACAGCAGTGGTGAGAAATTGACGTCGGGTTGATTTTTTCATTGTATGTTTTTATATTAAAGTTTATAGTTCTATTTTCCAGCACATTAATTTAGGAAAATTTTTCATCCTTGCGATCTCAAATATGGGATAAATGTAGGAATGAATTTGGATAAAAAGAAATTAAAATTCATGAAACGAAATTGTTTGTTGGTCAAATTTGAAAATTGCAGATAAAAGACAATGTTTCTGATTCTTTAAGCGAAAAATTAATCATTCTGCTAATCATTCCTGTTTTTCTTTGTCCGTATGTTCTGAAATTGATCCGTACACAATTTTCAACCCGCTATTCTTTGGGAAGATTTCAGGACAGACTTTAAGCTAAACAACCAAATAAAATAAAAATGAAGATAGTTAGCCTCGTATTTTTATTCGTGTTCACATTTGGCAACATGTATGCCCAGAAAAAAGGAGTCACTTCGGTATCGGCTTCTGTTCATGCTAATCAAGCCGCATTGGCGTTGGACGGAAATTCCGGGACAAGCTGGCCGCTCGATGCTAACGATTTGAAAAATGAACAGTCGATGATGCTCACTTTACAAATGCCAGGCGATGTAAAGGAAATACAAATCGAAGCTACCGGGCTTTCCACTAAGGATCTACAACGTTTCGTGGATATATATGTGACATACGACCCGATGAATCCGGGAGAGGCGGTTGCATATGCTGTAAAGGGTAACAAGACATTTTCATTAAGCTTTCCTCCTAAATATGGTGCACATATAAAAATGGTGTTCAAAGGCGGGATAGTAACCAAACCCATATTTATCAGTGAAATATCTATTTTTTATACGGAAAAGGATAATAAAACGCAAACAACGGTTGCAGGCGACCAACCATGGCGGAATCCTCAACTTCCGGTAGAAGAACGGGTGGAATTATTGTTGGCTGCCATGACTCCTGCTGACAAAATGGAACTGATACGAGAGGGTTGGGGAATCCCGGGCATTCCTCATCTGGGTGTTCCTTTTATGAATAAGGTGGAAGCTATCCATGGTTTTTCATACGGTAGCGGCGCTACTGTTTTTCCGCAATCCATAGGATTGGGAGCTACGTGGAACAAGAAATTAGTAGAAGAAGTAGCCGCGACGATCGGGGACGAAACCGTTAGCGCCAATACGATACAGGCTTGGTCGCCGGTATTGGACGTTGCGCAGGATGCCCGTTGGGGCCGTTGTGAAGAAACTTATGGAGAGGATCCTGTACTTGTTTCCTTGATTGGTGGCGCGTGGATAAATGGATACCAGTCAAAGGGCTTATATACCACGCCAAAACACTTTGCCATACATGGTGCACCACTGGGTGGGCGCGATTCGCACGACATCGGGCTGTCCGAACGCGAAATACGTGAAATACATTTGGTGCCGTTCCGCCATGTCATCAAGACCTACGATTGCCAGTCCATCATGATGGCTTATTCCGATTATCTGGGTATCCCGGTAGCCAAAAGTAAGGAACTTTTGAATGGAATCTTGCGTGAGGAATGGGGTTTCGATGGGTTTATCGTAAGCGATTGCGGGGCGATCGGTAATCTTACCAGCCGGAAGCATTACACAGCCGAAGATGTTGTGGAAGCTGCCAACCAGGCTTTGGCCGCAGGTATTGCTACCAATTGCGGGGATACCTATAATAATAAAGACGTGATCGAAGCCACCAAAAATGGTAAAATCAATATGGAGAATCTTGATAACGTGTGTCGCAGTATGTTACGCATGATATTCCGTAACGGACTTTTCGAAAATAATCCATCCAAACCATTGGATTGGAATAAGGTATACCCGGGTTGGAATAGTCCCGAGCATCAGGAAGTAGCGCGCAGGGCGGCACGCCAGACAATCGTCATGCTGGAAAATAAGAACAATATCCTTCCATTGTCCAAATCAACCAAAACGATTGCTGTTATTGGCCCGGGAGCCGACGACCTGCAGCCGGGCGATTACACACAAAAGCTGCAACCCGGTCAATTAAAATCCATCCTGACAGGTATTAAAGCTGCTGTGGACAAAAATACCAATGTAATCTACGAAAAGGGGTGCGAATTCTTTGTACCTGAGAAATATGATATTGATAAAGTATTGGCCGCCGTCAAAACATCGGATGTCGTGGTCATGGTTTTGGGCGACTGTACCAGCAGCGAAGGTGCAAGAGGTATTGTGAGGACGTCAGGTGAAAACCACGATCTGGCAACTCTGGTTCTTCCTGGAAACCAGCAAAAAATGCTTGAAGCTGTATGCCAGGCAGGTAAACCGGTTGTTTTGATTTTGCAGGCCGGACGCCCTTACAACCTGTCTTATGCTGCCGAACATTGTGCCGCTATTTTGGTAAACTGGCTTCCGGGACAGGAAGGTGGATATGCTACAGCCGATGTGTTGTTTGGCGATTACAACCCTGCCGGACGTTTACCCATGACTTTTCCGCGCCATGTGGGACAATTACCTAATTATTATAATTTTAAAACATCGGGGCGTCGTTATGAATATTCCGATATAGAATTTTACCCGCTGTATCCGTTTGGTTATGGTTTGAGTTATACCAACTTCAACTATTCCGATTTGAAAACAGATGTACACGCAGATGGAAGTATTACCGTGAAAACCAAAGTTGCTAATGTGGGGACACGTGAAGGCGACGAAGTTGTTCAACTCTATGTTACCGACATGTATGCCAGCGTAAAGACCCGTGTGATGGAATTAAAGGATTTTGAACGGATCACGTTGGCTCCCGGTGAATCGAAAGAAGTTACTTTCAAACTCACACCTTATCAGATTTCGTTGTTGAACGACAAAATGGATCGCGTGGTTGAACCCGGTGAATTTAAAATCATGGTGGGAGGTAAAAGTCCATCATACCGCGCAGTAGACAAAATAAAAGACAGCGTAGGGTATGTTAAAGCTTCGGATGGTGTGGACGGGACGGTAAACTACACCCAATCGTTCGGCGCCAACTTTGACATATCATACATGGGTATTGAAGAAAACCTGATCAACAAGAACAAGAAAGTGTCAGTGAGAGTAAAGAACAACGGTAACCTGACCGATACGGGTAAGGTCTGGATGTATGTGGACGGTTTGCAAAAAGATGATACGCACCATTTCGAACTCGATCCCGGGCAGGAAAAGGTGGTCAGTTTCGATTTGAGCGATAAGGCGAATATAAAGAACATCTGTTTTACGACCAAATACAAAAGCCTGATAAAAAGCTTTTAAGCCAGAATATTGTACAATTAATCATCAATTCATTATAAAGATAAACTGTTTTTTGATTTTAAATAAAATATTTAAAATCTTAATCTGTTGATTTTGGTTCGAAGGCAGGCGCTCTTTTGGGTGTCTGCCTTTTTGCATGTCGCCGGATACTTGATTTTATACATCAAAAAAGCCGGTGGAATTGTTCCACCGGTTTTTTAAAATTATCATATAAATCTATCAATCTACTCGAATTTAGTACTCTTGAATCTACAACTGACGTTTTTATTTTCGTGTTTCATGCTGAGATATTGCATTCTACCCGACGAAGGACGGACAGGAGAAAATAATCAAATTGTCAATTTTTTAGATCCATTTTACGAGATTGAAGTCCTGACGATGCGGCAGCGCCGGATTTTTGGGGAACATGCGGATACCGAAGTCAAAGGCGCCCGTTTTGAATGGCAACAGGCTAACTTCATAAATCGCAGTACGGCCGCTCACTCCAGCCAATTGGAATTCTTTGTGGTCGTATAATTTTATTTGTCCGCTTTCCGTAGGCATTTCCACGACAAGGAATTCCACCCCGATGTCGTCGGGCGAGAGTTCATTCAAATCTATAGCCACTTCGCATTTATATTCTTGACCTACAAGGATTTGTTCTTTCAATACGTCGGGTGTTTTCACCGAAAGTACCTCGATACTTTCCCAACTGCGGAATACTTTCTTTTTCCAAGATGACAAATCTTTGGCCATTTCATAATCGTTTTTAACCATTTCCGACTTCCGTTTATAGAGTGGCAGATAATAACGATTCATGTAATCATTGAACATACGGGTAGTGGTAAAATTCGATGCTACCTTAGCTATGGAATTTTTGACATACCGAATCCAGCCGGTAGGAACATCGTCGTCGTCGCGGAAATAATACAATGGCGCTATTTCGTTTTCGAGCAATCCATAGATAGTTTCGGCATCCAGTTCATCCTGGGCGTCATTATTATCGTATGCGGCTTCTTCGGGTAACATCCATCCGGCGTCTTTGGAATAACCTTCGGCCCACCATCCGTCAAGAACACTGAAATGCAATACACCGTTCATTACGGCTTTTTCGCCGCTTGTTCCTGATGCTTCCAGCGGTCGTGTGGGCGTATTGAGCCATACGTCAACACCGGACACCAAGTGACTGGCCAATTCCATATCGTAATTTTGCAGGAACACGATCTTACCAAGGAATTCGGGTCGTTTGGATATTTCCACAATCATCTTGATCAGATCCTGACCTGCCTTATCAGCAGGGTGGGCTTTTCCTGCGAAAATAAATTGAACCGGCATTTCATTATTGTTGACAATACGTGCCAGTCGGGTCAAGTTGCGGAAAAGCAGGTGTGCACGCTTATAGGTTGCAAAACGGCGTGCAAAACCAATGGTCAAAACATTTTTATTAAATTTTTCGGCAACATCGACAATATATTTCGGATTCTGATAACGTTTGGACGAAGAACTACGCAGACGTTCCTTCATATAATCGATCATTCGCTGGCGTTGGATGCTGCGGATGCGCCATATTTCCTTGTCGGGAACTTCATATATTTTGTTCCATCTGTCCATTTGCAATTGATGGGTTTCAAAATCTGCCCCGAAATATTTCTCATACAACCGTTTCCATTCGTTTGCCGTCCAGGTTGGGAAATGTACACCATTGGTGACATAGCCCACATTCAATTCTTCGGGGATATAGCCCGGCCACATCGGGGCGAATATTTCCTGGCTGACACGTCCGTGCAGGCGGCTTACGCCATTGATCTCCTGCGACATGTTGGCCGCCAGGTAACTCATCGAGAACCTTTCGTTCGGGTCGGAAGCATTGAGTTTACCCAATCCCATGAATTGTTCCCATGTGATTTTCAACTTGGCAGGGTAATGAGATACATACATGCGCATCATCCCTTCGGTGAAAGAATCGTGTCCGGCAGGAACAGGCGTATGTGTGGTAAACAATGACGAAGAACGGATAATTTCAAGCGCTTCGGCAAAAGTCAGATTTTGCTGGTGGATGTATTCGAACAACCGTTCTACTCCGATGAAAGCGGCATGGCCTTCATTACAGTGGTATACGTCGGCTTTGAGTCCCATAGCACGCAAGGCCCGGATACCTCCGATACCGAGAAGTATTTCCTGTTTGAAACGGTTTTCTTCACCGCCGCCATAAAGGTGGTGTGTAACAGAACGATCCTGTTCAATATTGTCTTCGAAATCGGTATCCAACAAGTACAGGTCAACGCGACCGACTTGTACTTTCCAGATACGGGCATACACGGTACGCCCTGGGAATACGATACTGATAGTAGTCCAGTTGCCATTGGCATCGCGGATAGGAATTGCAGGTATTTTGGTAAAATCCTGGGAATCGTGGAAAGCCATTTGTTCGCCATGTGCCGAAATTACCTGCTGGAAATACCCGTAACGATAAAGCAAACCAACGGCCACCATGTTGACATTAAGGTCGCTACCTTCTTTCAGATAGTCACCCGCCAGGATACCCAAGCCTCCCGAATAAATTTTTAAAGAAGTATGTAAGCCATATTCCATGCTGAAATAGGCAATTTTCGGATCCTTCTGATTGGCCTTTTCTTGCATGTAGGCAACAAACCGGGCATATACGCGGCTGAGGTTTGCCATGAAAGCCGTATTGTTTTCCAAAGCGATTAATTTGTCGTACGGGATCATGCCGAGGAATACAACAGGGTTTTTGCCGCTATCTCTCCACGAATTGGCATCGATGGCTTCGAAAAGTTCTTCGGCGTCATCATTCCAGCACCACCAAAGATTGTTGGCTAATTCTTCAAGCGCTTTCAACCGTTCGGGAATATTCTTGTTGATCAGCATGCGTTTCCACTTGGGAGCATCCGTCGAATAGAATTTGTCTACCTGAGGTATATCTTCGACAATCTCCTTACTGGGTGTATATTGTGCAATGACTTCCTGGACATCACGCAAGGCAAGGTCATAGGCTTGTTTGTAATATTTAATGAAATTGGACCACAAGGCAATCCGTGATACATCAAACGCAGCATCCCTGATTTTCTTTTCTCCCGATTCATCCAACCGCGATGCCGACAGGATATTTTCGGCAGTGGCCGAAATGACTTCAATCTCGTTACTGTCGGTACGAGTTATAACTTGTACGGAATTATTTCCGGCAGGCCCCTTTTCTTTTACCCACAAACCAAATCCTGCCAGAGTTGTGGTTACTGTTGGAACATGAAATGCCACGCTTTCGAGTGGCGTGTATCCCCAAGGCTCGTAATATGAGGGGAATACAGATAAATCTAAACCAATCAACAGTTGGTAGTAGGGTAAATTGAAAATACCATCGTCGCCATTCAAATAGCATGGGACAAAAATGACTTTGACTTTTTCGCTAACGTCATTGGTCAAGCCAGAGTGCTTTATCTCACGCAAAATTGGGTCAAAATCAGCATCATGCAGGTTGTGGGTCAATATTTTACCGTTGGTATTCTTTTCTTCCGGGTTAACCAGGATGCTTTGTAAATCTTTACGCGGCCCGTAATGGTTGGCAGGTATCAGTACGAAAGCAATTATTTCGCGCTCCAGTGCATTTTTGGCCTTTAGCTCTCCCAGTGATTTAATGAAAATATCAATACCTTTATTTTTGAATTCATATCGGCCACTAATCCCGATAAACATCGGATTCTCACTGATATTGCCCAACAGCACCTTGGCAACTTCTTTCATTTTGTCGCGTGCTGCTTTACGACCTTTGTCATATTCAGATTCTTGCGGCACAAAAGAATCTTCAAAACCGTTCGGGGTGACAACATCTACGTCCTTATCCAGAAAATGCGAACATTCCTTACTGGTAATTTCACTTACTGTAGAGAAACAGTTGGCGTGACGTGCCGCGAGCTTCTCAAGCGAGTGTTTGGCAGTGACATTGAACTCGGACGCTTTCATGTCAGGATTGTACGTTTCCATTGAACCATACAGCGGTAACTGATTACCGGCAATGGAGCGTCCCAATACAGTTGCATGAGTGGTAAAGACGGTAGCTATCTGGGGCATGTTCATCCTCAGATATAATAATCCGGTGCCGGTCATCCATTCGTGGAACTGTGCCAAAACAGTATCCCGGATAGTGAGGTTAAAACGTACAAAGCTTTCTATTACTTTACCTGCAGCGTATCCAAATAATGCAGGTTCAATATAATCCCATTGCCCCGACAACGAATCCAACTTATATGTTTCCCAGAATTTTGAAAAAATAGAGTCCTTTTGGGGGGTGAATGATTGAAAATCAACAATTACTACGATCGGGCTACCGGCAATATTCCAGCGTCCGATACGGAAATGCAGATTTTCTTCTCCCGCTTTAGTTCTCCAGGATTTAAACAACTGAGGATCTTCTAAAAATTCAGGATTGTCGGATGTGTCGCGCCAAACGTCGGGACCAATCAAAATGTAGTTGCTTTTGTATTCATTGACCAGGGTTAACGCTTTTGTCGAGATAACAGTATGTATTCCGCCTATTTTGTTGCATACTTCCCAACTCGTTTCAAAAATGTAATCAGGTCTTAATAAGTTCGTGTCCATTTATTTTGATTTAAAAATTCGATTCAATCTTTGATTATACGGTAAAAATCGGTCAAAGTTATAAAAAACTCATATAAAAAACAGTTTTGGCTTGGATTTAGTTCACCCACTAATCAGGATGACGTATGAACTGATTTTAACCGTGGAAGATAGAATCTCTGGTGGCTGTAGTTGAGAAATGTGTTGCAAAAAATATAAATTATACCGACAAGGTTGCATGCCGTAGGTATGCAACCTAAAACAACAACGCAATATTTAACTACAACCTTTCTGGTAAATTGTGACAAGGTAGGGCGTTACTGCGCCTCTTCGTATTCTCGCCTGATTTCTTTTATCTGATGATCGTCCGCTTCTAAGATACAAAGCCGTTTATTGGTTTCATGATTCATTTTGGATACTTGTTCTATCTTATAATTCTTAAACCGGTGCTCGTGTGTTTCAAGCAGATAATCATAAGGCCCTTTTTCCGATATCAGTTTTACAAAAACAGGTGCGGTTTCAATCGCAATGAATAAAAGAATAATAAAAATATTGGCCAGGTTTATGGCGTTACTTTCACCGGATAGGGCGCTGAGTGCATCAATACGGGCGGCAAGCCCGTCATAACGATCGATGTTTGTTTTTTGCTTGTCGAACTCCTGTGTTTTGGACTGATGCAGACGAGCGATTTCCTGTTCATACTGGCCGATTTTAGTCAAATTACGCTGAATAGTTTCCTGCAAGTCCTTTTCGGCTGCATCCAATTGAGTTTCCCTCTTTTTTGCATTAGTGCCGATACCGGGAATACCGGTCGTTCCCGGAGTTTTCTGTCCAAAGCGTTCGAAATCATATTCCTGTTGCCTCTGATTACGAAAAGTTTCCTTAGCTGTAATTTCGGCTTTCAGAATTGTTATTTTTTCTTCCAGTTCTTCTATTTCAGGAAATCCCCGTCCAATGGCGGCTTTAGCCTCTACGGCTACCTCATTTTTTTTCGAATCAATCTGCCGATTGATTTCTTTTTCGAAGATTTTCAATTCAAGTGGTTTTGAAATCACCAAGGCAAGCAATGTTGCCAGAATCAAACGAGGGATCGCAATTTTGAATTCTTTCCAGAAATTGTTTTTCTTTTTCATACTCGACACAATGAATCGGTCGAGGTTGAAAATCATACAACCCCAGATCAGTCCAAAAAGCAACGATGCCCAGATTTTTTCGAAAACAGTATAAAGTGCATATCCGGACGAAATAGCTCCCAGCAATCCGGTAAAAAATACTGTGGCGCCGATACCCGTATATTTACTTGCTTCGGTCGGGCAACGTTGCAACAACGCCTGGCTTGCCCCGGAACAGAACCAAAAGAATTTCCTGAAATAGTTCATTTTATTTTTATATTTGAGTTTGACGCAACAATGTGTCGTTGGTTACATTTTCCGGCGACAAAGGTACTAAATATTTTTAGTACCTTGTTATGCATGGTACTTTTTATGGATTTTATTTTTGCGTAGACTTTCTTGTCGCATTTCAATTTTTTTGTTATAGATTTAATTTTTGGTATTAGTTTTGAGGAAAGAATATTTAATCATGAAAAACACACCCAATGAGATTTAATATTATTTTTGTTGTTATTCTTGCGTGTAGCTGTTTCGACGCACAATCGCAAGGTTTGAAAGGATTGTTGAATAAGTTGACAGGTAAATCGTCTTCGCTAACCAATACCGAAGTTGTTGCAGGATTGAAGGAAGCTCTGACAGTCGGAGCAAAAGAGTCGGCCAGTAAAGCCTCTATCACAGATGGTTTTTATAAAAATTCCCGGATATCAATACCCTGGCCATCCGAAGCGCAAAAAATGAAGGATGCACTTGTAAAGGTCGGGCTTACTAAACAGGTTTCGGCGTTTGAGGAATCGATGAACCGGGCGGCTGAGGAAGCTACAAAAGGCGCTTATGATGTGTTTGCGGGTGCAATCAAGGATATGACCATCAAGGATGGTTTTGCTATTCTGAATGGCAGCGATACGGCGGCAACACATTATTTACGGGAAAAAACCAATATCCCGTTAAGACAAAAATTCTCTCCTATCGTAAAAACTGCAATTGAAAAGGTGAATGTGACTTCGTACTGGAGTCCATTAGTGACGACTTACAACAAAATTCCCGGTGTGACCAAGCAAAATCCCAATTTGGAGGATTATATCACCGGCAAAGCCGTCGACGGATTGATGATCCTGATTGCGGAACAGGAAACCAAGATCAGGAAAGATCCGGCAGCACAGGTTACCGAGCTTTTGAGAAAAGTGTTCGGGAAAAAGTGACAATTTAGACGGAGGTATTTCGCCTTTCAAATTGTCTTTTTGCCGCAAAGGCGCCAAGACACTAAGATTCTTCGAGTCTTTGTGCCTTCGTGACTTTTTTAATCAAAAATTTTAAAACAACTGGAATATTCCCATTGGAACTGAAAGTCAGATAAAAATGATTTTCTAAAATCCTTTGGATGAGAAGAATTTGCGTATAATACTTTTCTGCTTATAGGGAACTTTGTAACATTTCTTTTATATTTGTCGGGATGAATAATTATGTGTAAATGCTATTTTCAGAAGTTGTAGGACAAGAAGTGCTGAAAGGAAAGTTGATACAAACGGTTCAGGAAAACCGGATCAGCCATGCCCGTTTGTTTCTCGGGCCGGAGGGTGCAGGTAGTTTGCCTCTGGCTATTGCATATGCACAATATGTTAATTGTACCAACCGGGGCGAAACTGAAGCCTGTAGTGTATGTCCTTCATGTGTCAAATTCGGAAAACTGATTCATCCCGATCTGCATTTCGTATTTCCCGTGGTCAAGCCGGGAAGCGGTAAACCAGCCGTTAGCGACATGTTTATCAAAGAATGGCGCGCTGCTGTGATCGAAAACCCGTATATGACATACAACCAATGGCTTGAAATAATGGGAGCCGAAAATAAACAAGGGGGAATCTTTGTCGACGAAAGTAAGGAAATACTCAATAAGTTAAGTTTCAAAACCTACGAGGCAGAATACAAGGTGATGATCATATGGCTGGCCGAAAAGATGAACCAGCAAACAGCAAACAAGTTGTTGAAAATCTTGGAAGAACCTCCTGAAAAAACTTTGTTCCTGCTTATCGCAGAGTCAGCCGATCTTATTTTGCCAACTATTCTTTCGCGGGCACAGCTTACCCGTGTGCCTAAAATTGATGCCCGGAACATAACTGCGTATCTGATGTCATCCGGACGATGCAACAGCGAACAGCAGGCAGCCAACATAGCGCGCATGGGCAACGGTAGTATAGCCCAGGCATATGAAGCTTTACGTTCTTTGGAGGAAGATAATTACTATCTGGATTTATTTGTCCGAATGATGCGTACTTGCTGGTCGGTTTGGGGTAAAAAACAGGCTATGCTTGATTTATTGGCATGGTGTGATGAAGTTACCAGCCTGAATCGCGAAGGTCAGAAGAGTTTCCTGTTGTACTGTCTGCGGATGGTACGTGAAAATTTTATTTTGAACAGGCAACAACCCGAACTGGCTTTTCTGACGGACGCCGAATATGATTTTTCACGTAAGTTCAACGCATTTATTCATCCCGAGAATGTTTCCCGGTTAACCGAAGAACTGAACAAGGCACATTACCATATCGAAGCCAATGGAAATAAAAACATTGTATTTTTGGACATGGCTTGCAAAATTGTAGTGCTGTTGAAGCATTAATTTTATATTTTTGTCGAATATTTTTTTCTATGAATAATAATTACATCACCCGTGGATGTTTCAATATACCAACCGAGAATGCAGAAGAAAGCAAGGGCGTAAGTCAAAGCAATTGCAAATGTGCAGGACGTAACAAATTAGATGTATACAACTGGTTGGATTCGCTTCCCGAAGGTTCGTCAACGGGTAACCTTGTAGAAGTCCGTTTTAAAAATACCCGAAAGGGATATTATGTCAATAATACCGACATCCCGTTGGTAAAAGGAGATATTGTGGCCGTGGAAGCTTCGCCGGGGCATGACGTGGGGGTGGTATCGCTGATAGGCGATCTGGTGCCCATACAGATGAAACGTTATGGTACAACGGGCGCCCCCAAAAAAATATACCGTAAGGCTAAATCCAACGATGTTGAAAAATGGTTCCAATCTATTGAGAAGGAACAGGAAACGATGCGTGTTGCCCGCCAGATAGTGTCCAATCTGAAATTGGGCATGAAGATTAGTGACGTTGAATATCAGGGTGATAAGACCAAAGCGACGTTTTATTATATTTCCGACGAACGGGTCGATTTCCGGCAGTTAATCAAGGAATATGCCGATCATTTCCGGGTGCGCGTCGAAATGAAACAGATTGGTGCGCGGCAGGAGGCTGGTAAAGTAGGAGGCATAGGCACATGTGGTCGCGAACTTTGCTGTTCCAAGTGGATGTCTTCATTTGTATCGGTATCCACCAGCGCAGCGCGTTACCAGGAAGTATCGCTTAATCCGCAAAAATTGGCCGGACAATGTGGTAAACTCAAATGTTGTCTCAACTATGAGTTAAAATGTTATCTGGAAGCGCAAAGTGATTTCCCCGATACATCCGCCCCTTTAGAGACAGAACAGGGAAAAGCATATCATTCCAAGACGGATGTGTTCCGGAGGATCATCTGGTATTCTTTTGAAAAAAATAACGAAAATGCCGAATTTATCCCATTAGATGTGGATGTGGTAAAGGAAATCATCAAACTCAACCGTCAAGGCATTAAAGTGAAGGAATTGGTCGCAAGCGAGAGCGTTCAGCTGGCTAAAGAGCCGGTTATCAGTTATTTAAATGCGGTAGGAGAAGACAGTATCAACCGTTTCGAGGAAAAGAGACGGAAAAAGAAAAAAAGTAAAAATGGCAAGAATGGCCAGGGTGGAAAACCGGCCGATAATGTCCGTCAGGAAAGTAACCAGGTAGCTCAGCATCCTCAAACTAATCAGGCCGGACAGGGTGAATCCAGGCAGCAAAACAATCGCGACCATAATAACCGGGATCGCAACAACCGGAATCGTAACCGGGGAAACCACGACAGGAATAAATCAGATAGCAGACCTCAATCAAAACCAAAGAATGAGTAGGTCAAGAAATAAATCTCGATCAACTGTCAACAGGCAAATTGTCGTATTTTTAATGCTGACAACGATCCTGTTTACTATCCAATCCTGTGATTCGGGCAGGATATATGAAAGCAATGTTCCCATACCCCGTGATGGTTGGTCGCGAAATGAGCACGCCCGTTTCGAGGTGGAGATTACCGATACCATAAGTCCATGCAACATATACGTCAATGTACGGAACAACAGCAAATTCAAATCGATGGAACTTTGGTTGTTTGTCGATACATACGCTCCTGTGGGAAATACACAACGCGACACACTGAAAATCATGCTCGCCGATTATCGGGGAAAATGGCTCGGACATGGACTTGGCGACAAATATGATAACCGCATCTTATTTCATAAGAATGTTCGTTTTCCTTCATCAGGAACTTATGTTTTTGAATACGAGCAAGCTATGCGGGAAGAACCTTTAATAGGAATCGATGACATCGGCTTAAGGATAGAATTGGCGCCTAAGTAGAAAGTTTGGGTGTTTTTGTTATCTTTGTGCAGAATTTTACGCTCGATGAAGTAACTTGTCGTTTTTGTAATTCCTAAAAAACGGGAAGAATTTTTTTTAATGATCGCAATAGTCTATTATATTTGGTGTTATGTATCAGCTTTCGCGTCAGTAAATATTTTGGGGAGTATGACTGGTTTCGATCGCGTTTTTGCTAACGGTATATTTCTTTTGGGACAGCAATCAGTATCTGTAAATACTGGTGCCTCAGAACAACAATCCGGCAACTTGATGGATTCTTTTTACCAAGCGCAACTGAAAAGTCAGACACATTATGCTACTGTCCTGATGGTTATCCTCGTGCTGGTCAGCATCTTTGCGATCTTCGTGCTTCTGATGTATCTGAGAAACAGGAAATCCAATCATTTATTGTTGCAGAAAAATGAGGAAATCGAAAAACAGCAACGGTCTAACGACGAGATCAAGCTGATATTGGAACAGAAAAAACGTGAAATAGAGCAACAAAGCTACGAACTACATGAAACAACTACCGAGCTGAAATGGCAAACCGAAAATGCTTTACGTCTTTACGATGAGATAGAACAGCAAAAAAAGGAAATGACCGATAGCATTGTATATGCCAAGCGGATACAGACAGCGCTATTACCCGATACATCCTTGATCAACGAAATACTAAATGATTATTTTGTGCTGTTTATGCCGCGTGATATCGTGAGTGGCGATTTCTACTGGGTTGCAGCTAAGGAAGGGAAAACGATTATAGCTGTAGCCGATTGTACCGGACATGGTGTTCCGGGCGCCTTTATGAGTATTTTGGGAATATCATTCCTCAATGAAATAGTCAAAAGGGACAGTTTGCACGTTAATGTTATCCTGAACCGGATGCGCGACCAGGTGATCAAAGTCTTGAAACAAGATGTAAATGGCTTGGAAAACAAGGACGGAATGGATATGGCTTTGTGTGTCATTGACTGGGAGCATGCAAGGGTTGAATATGCCGGTGCCAATATACCGCTGATGATCTTGCGTTCAAACTCGGAGTACCAGGATGAGCTTATCGAAATATCGGCCGACCATATGCCAATCGGAATATATGAGACTACCGCCAAACCGTTTACCAAACACGTTATTCCCATTATGCCGGGAGACTCTTTGTATATGTTTTCTGATGGATATTGTGATCAATTCGGAGGCGACGGACTCAAAAAATTCAAGAAAAAGAATCTGAAGAAATTGCTTCTCAAAATCCATACGTTGAATATGACCGAGCAGAAGAGTATTCTGGAACAAACTATAGATGACTGGCGGGGCGACCTTCCTCAGGTGGATGATATCTTAATGCTCGGTATTAAGATCTAAACGTTTTAAATATGATTATTCTGAAAGCCGGCGAAATCAGTCTTACCGACATGAAATCGGTATTGCTTCGCAATTGCAGACTGTCGCTTGATCCAATATCCATGAAACAAGTCACGGAATGTTACCGGTTTCTGGATGAGTTTGCCCGCGATAAAATCATTTACGGAATCAATACCGGTTTCGGTCCGATGGCGCAGTATCGTATCGAAACGCATGAAATACAACAATTACAATACAACCTGATCCGCAGTCATGCAGCAGGTGCGGGAAAAATATTGCCCCCGGTATATGTAAAAGCCTCCATGCTTGCACGGATCAGTTCGTTGTTACGGGCGCGTTCCGGTATTCACCCTTCGGTTATTGAATTAATGGCCGAACTGGTCAACCGTGATATTTATCCAGTAATTTTCGAGCACGGTGGAGTAGGAGCCAGCGGTGACCTGGTTCAGTTGGCCCATCTTGCATTAACCCTCATCGGAGAAGGCGAAGTATGGTACGAAGGACAGATATTACCGACGATGGAAGTGTTCGCACAACAAGGGTTCAAGCCGGTTTCCATGTATATCAGGGAAGGATTGGCTTTGATTAACGGGACATCGGTTATGACAGGGATAGGCATAGTCAATATCCTGGAAGCCCGTAAACTTCTGGACTGGTCCATATGGGCTTCGGCGATGATGGGAGAAATCGCAGGCTCTTTCAATGATTATTTTTCCGATGCACTCAATCAGGTGAAAAATCACCCGGGACAATTAGCCATTGCAAGGGAAATACAGCGGATAACCGGAGGCAGCAACCGTATACGCAGCCGGAAGGATCATTTTTACAATGGAAAAAACCATCAAAATATTTTTGATGATAAGGTACAGGAATATTATTCCTTGCGTTGCGTGCCACAAATCTTAGGCCCTGTATACGATACATGGCAAAATACGGCCAATGTATTGATTGCCGAACTCAATTCGGTGAACGATAATCCGGTGGTCGATTTTGAAAATAAAGATGTCTATCATGGAGGTAATTTCCATGGTGATTACGTGTCTTTCGAAATGGATAAACTTAAAATAGCCGTAACCAAACTTGCCATGTTGGCCGAAAGGCAACTGAATTACCTGATGCATGACCGTATCAACAATTTGTTGCCACCCTTTGCGAATCTTGGTAAACCCGGACTGAATTATGGAATGCAGGCGGTTCAATTCACAGCGACCTCCACTACTGCCGAATGCCAGATGTTGGCAAATCCGATGTATGTTCATAGTATTCCCTCCAATAACGATAATCAGGATATTGTCAGCATGGGAACAAATGCCGCAAATATTGCACGGACAGTGATTGAAAATACTTTTCAGGTATTGGCTATCGAAATAATGGCCATTGTGCAGGCTGTTGAATATTTGAAAATTCGGCAACAGCTATCGCCGTTCTCTCAAACGATACTTTCGAAAATTCAGGAGTTGTCACCAGCCTTTGTTGAGGATGTTCCTAAATATTCAAATATACATCGGCTCGTCGATTTTCTACGGAAAAACGAAGTTAATTGAAAGTTGGCAGTAGGCCACCAAGGCGCTAAGATATGAAGATGGAATAACTGAATGACTGAAAAATCTTTACTCTTCACCCTTCGTTCTTCACTCTTCACCCGTCACCCGTCACCATTAACTCAAGACAATCACCAGCGTAATGACCCGTTGGAGCGTCTGGTGTTTGTTAAATACAGGCAAGTACTCCAATTTTACAGGAGTTTCATTAAGCGTCACATACGAAGTCACCTGTTCGCCATTTTTTAGTTTTTCCCATACCTCTTTTCCTTCCTCTTCCCCGTCAGGATATGTTTCGTAGAAGGTATGGCCTACAAAAGCCGATTCCGGTTGGTTAACTATTTCCAATGTTTTCCTGCTGATTTGTTCCAAAATTCCTTCTGCGGAAAATTCAATGGCATTGAGCGTTTTGAGGATTGTCTGGTATAATTGCTGCGTTTCGTATTCCTTGTCTTCACTCTGTTGTTGTAACGTTTTCATCTGTGTCAATGTATCGGAAAGGTCATTTTCCCTGCGCCGCATTTCTTCCTGAGTGGCCTGCATTTCTTCCATGTTCTGGCGGAGTTCCTCTTCCTGGCTGGCCATTTCTTCGGCCTGTACCTTCGATAAATCCAGCAATTTGTTTGTCCGGATGTTGACTTTCACCGAGCCAATGGTCGAAGCGATACTTTCGGCTACTTTTTCGACAAATTCCCTCACGTGCGGTTCGAATTCCTTGAAAGCGGCAATTTCTATAATACCGTATATTTCTTCATTCACTTTCAGCGGAGTGATCAGCAAGGCGCGGGGCGTATCGTCGCCCAATCCCGAAGTAATATGGATATAATTTTTTGGAACTTCCGTCATATATATCGATTCGTGTTCGAGAAAGCAGGTGCCGACCAATCCTTCACCCGGTTCAATGGTTTTTTCCAGAAATTTACGACGTTCGTAGGCATAGCATGCTTTCAGCTCAAGTATTTGGTGTCCGGGATCATCGTCGTTAAGGATAAAAATCCCTGCCTGATTTGCCCCGATGTATTTCACTATGTTGCTGATAATAGAATGACACAATTCTTCGATGTTGTCGTTGTTTTCGCGCAACAATTCGGCAAATTTAGCCAAACCCACAGTGACCCAGTTGCGCCGTTCGTCTTCCTGTTGGCGTTTTTCTTTTTCCACCTCGGCTTCCTGCAGGTTGTGCTGCATGTTGAGCATCGATTTGCCCAATGTATCCTTTTCGCCCAGCAATTCATATTGAGTATCCAGTTCTCCCTGGCCTATATGGTTGGCAAACGAGACAATATTTTTGAGCGAATCGGTCAGTTTAACCAACATACGGGCCACTTGTGCCATTTCATTGTCACCTTTCTGGTACTTTTTGTCGTATGAAATGTTGACATCACCTTCGGATAGTGATAATACCTTGTCGCGCATTTCATTTAAAGGTTTTCGAAGCATGTTGCTAACAAGATAATAACCAGTAAAAAGGAAGATAACAGCTATCGGGGCGGCCCAAGCCAAGTGTATGATGCCTTTGGCTCCCACAAAAAATGCCAATATGGCAACGGTATCTATCGGTAATATCAACGCCATAAATACCTTGAATACGATACTTTTTTTAAATATCAACCTGCAGATCGGTATGGTGGAAAGTCCTGCAAAGATGATCAGCACGATGCCTGTAATGATTACTGAATTTGACATAAATATTTATTTAAGTATGTTGATGATTAGTTTATTCGCTTCTTATAGCAAAATTTAGACTATGGATATATATTTAAAAGACTCTCATTATGTTTCCGGATATCGGGTTCTCTGTGTATTCTCCGTGGTTCTCTGTGTCTTGAATAAACACAGAGAGTCACAGAGAAATAAATTTTTTTATTGTATTGAAATGCATACCAAAATGATTTTTTCTATCTCCTGCATTTTATACACAGGAGTTGCGAGATAAGAAACAACTTTTTCTCCATTTTGTGCTACCAACGTCAATTCGCCGGAATGAGCGCGTCCGCCGGACATTATTTTGCGAAATATTTTTTCAATATCTTTTTCCCCGGAGACTATAAATTCAGTGACCGGTTGATCGATCATTTGGTCTTTTGAATGATGCAGTAATGATAAAAACGAATCGCTCGCATCAATGATTACGGCGTCGGGCGATAGTGCCAATAAGGGTACAGCTTTCTCGAGATCCTGTAATTGAGTTTCTAATTGTTTATTGGTTGATGCTAATTGATCGTATGCTTGTCCGGCTTCCCGTTGCTTACGGCTCATTTCCTCCTGTGTAGCCTGCATCTCCTCCATGTTCTGGCGGAGTTCCTCTTCCTGGCTGGCCATCTCCTCGGCCTGTACCTTCGATAAATCCAGCAATTTGTTTGTCCGTATGTTGACTTTCACCGAGCCAATGGTCGAAGCAATGCTTTCAGCTACTTTTTCGACGAATTCCCTCACGTGCGGTTCGAATTCCTTGAAAGCGGCGATTTCCAGAATACCGTAAATTTCTTCGTTTACTTTCAGAGGAGTGATCAACAAGGCCCGGGGCGCGTCGTCGCCCAATCCCGAAGTAATGTGGATATAATCTTTCGGGACTTGCGTCATATATATCGATTCGCGTTCGAGAAAGCAGGTGCCGACTAATCCTTCACCCGGTTCAATGGTTTTTTCCAGAAATTTACGACGTTCATAGGCATAGCATGCTTTTAACTCGAGTACCTGGTGTCCGGGATCATCGTCGTTCAGGAAAAAAAAACCCGCCTGGTTGGACCCGATATAATTCACCATGTTGCTGATAATAGAATGACACAATTCTTCAATGTTGTCGTTGTTTTCGCGCAGCAATTCGGCAAATTTGGCCAAACCCACAGTGACCCAGTTGCGCCGTTCGTCTTCCTGTTGCCGTTTTTCTTTTTCCACCTCGGCTTCCTGCAGATTGTGCTGCATGTTGAGCATCGATTTACCCAATGTGTCTTTTTCACCCAACAATTCATATTGGGTATCCAGTTCTCCCTGGCCTATATGGTTGGCAAATTCCACAATATTCTTAAGTGATCCGGTCAGTTTGACCAATCTGCGCATCACTTTAGCCAATTCGGTTCCACCCTTTTGATATTTTTCAGTAAAAGAAATATGTACATCTCCTTCAGCCAACGAATCCACCTTGTCCAGCATCTCGTTTAACGGGCCTTGCAGTTGTTTGGCAATGATCCCGTACGCTCCCAAAATCAAAGTGACCGCTGATGGTACCGCCCATATCAGGTGTGCCAATCCTCTGGCTCCAACGATTAACCCCATGACAACGGCGCTGAGAATCGGAAGGGTTAAGATCGCGACAACATTGAATACAATACTTTTCTTGAAAAACAACCTGCTCAATCCTACAGCCGAAACCCCGGCTAATAAAATAAGGAGGATGGCTATTATAATAACTGAATCAGACATACGAAGATTAAATTTGTTTTAAGTACTCTGCAATATATATTCGACACTTTCCAATATCTGCTTAATCCTGATTTTATGCACTTTGCCCGCTTGAATAACTCAGTTGGGCAGGCTCTGATTTTTAATTTTCAACCGTCACTTACTTAATGACATTTGTCCATGTTGTATGCGGTAGATTATTTCTTGATGATCGCATCTCCACTATTTAGTGGAATTGAACCCTGATTTACCAATGGGTTATGTTTCATATACGTAAAGTTGCAGAAAAGGTTGCAATCAAATAACAAAAAATTAATTGAGAATTGAGAATTGAGAATTGAGAATTGAGAATTGAGAATTGAAATTCAACTGCCTACTGCCACTATTCTCTCAACTTTTACTCTCTCCCGATATATTTTAACTAATTTTGTTTCCTTGATTTTAATCATTAATCCACCTGTAGAGCGTTCTGCATGGTTTGTTATATGCTGAAAATGAAAAATAATTGTATCGTATTACTTGTGTGCTTGTTGATGACCGCATGTGGAGAAAAACATCCTGTTACCTTATCGAATTTACGTTGTGAATTAATAACCGACCCTATCGGTATTGATTGTGTCACGCCCCGTTTGAGTTGGGAAATAAACAGCGATCATCGGGGCTTATATCAAACGGCATACCGGATATTGGTAGCTTCGTCATTAGGCCAACTGAATGCAGATCAAGGCGATTTATGGGATTCGGGACAAATTCAATCCGGCAATTCCATATTTGTCCCATACAGTGGAAAGGAATTAAAAAGCCGTGCGGAGTGCTATTGGAAAGTTCAAATCGACACCAATCATGGGAAATCCGGATGGAGTCAACCGGCCAAATGGATGATGGGGGTCATGGATCTGGGTGAATGGCAGGCAAAATGGATCGGATTGGACAAAAGTTTTGCATGGGATGATCCTCAGGCAAAATGTACCCGTCTTTCAGCCAGGTATTTCCGGAAAGAGTTTGAAATATCCCAACAACCTGTAAAAGCAGTACTGCATATCAGTGGATTGGGATTATACAAATTACGGATCAATGGAGAAATGATCGGTGACCAGGAGTTGTCACCCACGCCCACGGAGTATGCAAGAGTGGTTAAATACAACACATTCGATGTTACGAAGAATTTTCAGAAAGGACACAATGCGGTTGCTGTTGTTTTGGGCAATGGAAGATTTTTTCATATGCGTCATCGAAATGTGGAAATTGAATATCCGAAAATGATTCTTCAACTCGAATTAGAATACGCTGACGGTCATCACCAGACGATAATGAGCGACCATACATGGAAAGTGACAGCCGACGGTCCGATACGCGCCAATAATGAGTATGACGGAGAGGAATATGATGCCCGCAAAGAAATGCCCGGTTGGGATAAATCCGGTTTTGACGATCGTCATTGGCTGGGTGCGGAATATACACGAGCTCCGGGAGGAAAATTGGAGGCTCAAAACAATCAGAATATTAAAGTAATGGATGTTGTCCGTCCGGTTGCCATAACCGAAAAGAAACCGGGAACATATGTCCTTGATATGGGACAGAATATGGTTGGATGGCTTCGGATGAAAGTACGTGGGAATAAAGGTGACCGGATACAACTGCGTTTTGCTGAAAATTTAGATGAAAATGGGAATGTCTGCCTGGATAACCTGCGTGGCGGCCTGGCTACGGATCAATATACTCTAAAGGGAGAAGCAACCGAAACGTGGGAACCTTCGTTTACATCCCATGGTTTTCAATACGTTGAAATAACCGGTTACCCCGGAACACCTTCCATTCATGATTTTGAGGGAAGGGTAGTATACGACGAAATGGAAACAACCGGTTATTTTGAAACCTCGAACAAAACCATCAACCAAATATATTCCAATGCATACTGGAGCATTCGTGGAAATTACCGGGGAATGCCTACCGATTGCCCTCAACGTACCGAACGTATGGGATGGTTGGGCGATCGTACGGTTGGGGCGCATGGGGAAAGTTTTGTCTTCAACAACAATAATTTATATGCAAAATGGTTGGACGATATCAGGATCGCGCAGCGTGAAGATGGAAGTCTCCCGGATATAGCGCCCAATTATTGGAATAAGTATACCGATAACATGACCTGGCCGGGAACTTTTGTCACTGTTACCAATATGTTGTATGAGCAGTTTGGTGACCTGGAACAAGTCGTCAAAAATTATGACGCAATGAAGAAATGGCTTGGTTACATGCGCACAAATTACATGGTGGATGGTATCATGCCCAGGGATCGGTATGGCGATTGGTGCATGCCGCCCGAACTGCCGACATTGAACGATCCGAAAGACTCGACCCGTATTACCGAAGCTGCTGTTATTGGTACGACTTTTTATTACCAGATGTTGGATCTTTTAGAAAAATTTGCAGGTCTTATCGACAAGCCCGACGATGTAAAATTATTTGCAGAACAAAAAATTCAGGTAAAAGAATCTTTTAACAAGAAATTTTTGAATACCCAAAATGGTCAATATAGCAATAATTCTGTTACAGCCAATTTGCTGCCTTTGTGTTTCGGAATGGTGCCCAAAGAATTAGAAAACCTTGTTTTCGGTAATATTGTTAACAGAACCATGAATGATTTCAATGGGCATTTGAGCACTGGCGTTATTGGATGCCAATGGTTGATGCGTGGTTTTTCAGATTATGGCCGACCGGATATCGCCTATCAGGTAGTGACCGCAAAAGATTATCCGGGATGGGGATATATGGTGGAAAAAGGCGCTACTACAATTTGGGAACATTGGAATGGTGATGCCATGGAACGGTGGATCGATTCCAAAAATCATGTGATGTTGTTGGGTGATCTGATTGTATGGTTTTATGAATACCTGGCCGGAATACAGAATACACCGGGTAATTGCGGATTCAAACAAATTACCATGAAACCTTCAATCATTGATGGATTGGATGAAGTAAAGGCTTCATACCACTCGGTGCACGGTTTAATCAAAAGTGCATGGATGAAAACCGGCCAATCCTTTCAATGGGAAATTACTGTTCCCTGTAATACCACGGCGACAGTATATATCCCGGCGACCTGCAAAGAAAATATAACAGAAAACGGACAAACTATTCCCAACCGTCATATAAAATTTGTCGGAATGGATGGCGATTATACTGTTTGTGAAATTGGTTCGGGTATTTACAGTTTTCTGTCGGTTCGATGAAATGCCAATAGGACTAAGTGTTGAATACCAAATCAGAATTAGTTTTTACTGGTTTCAGTAAATGCATCACCATTCTTTGAGGTTCTCTGTGTCCCTATTTATGAATTTTTCAGGACACGGAGAACCGCGGAGAGTACATGGAAAATCACAGAGAGAATGGAATGTTTATCGGTAATAAATGTCCGAAACACCTTTATCAAAATGTGAAGGTATTCAACTGGTGTTTGTTCCAAAGCGGTTACACTAATCTGCAATTTACCGGGAAAATGCTTTTGTTGAAATATTCAACAAAATTGACAATGAGATAAAAAATAGACTATCAATTGGATATAATATTAAAACAAATAATTATACACTTTTTCGTTGAAAATATCTTATATTTGCAACAAATATTTTAATTTACGTTAAATTAATATCATTCCGGATTTGCGCAGAATATTAATACATAGTATTATCTGCATGGGGTTAATTTGTTTGAGTCACATTGTTGTTGCTCAGACAAATATTCAGGGAGCTGTTAACCAATACACCAAGGTTGCCAAGGTTGCCAATAGTGTGGTAACAGTAGAGGATGTGTCTTTTATTAAGGCGCACGATACTGTTTTGTTAATCCAGATGACCGGCGTGTCGCGAGACGGACAAAACGTTTACAATGCCGGTAAATACGAATTTCATATTGTACGCTCTGTAAATACTGCAAGTAAAAACATTACATTAGTATCTAATACCAGTTATGATGCTGTGAATGAGCTGGTGCAACTTGTCCGCGTTCCGTCGTATAAAACGGCAAAGGTAAACGGGGAGCTTACCTGTTCTGCATGGGATGGAGAGAAAGGTGGTGTTTTGGCATTAATGGTGGAAGAAACCCTTACGCTTGAAGCTGACATTAATGTATCGGCTTGTGGTTTTTTGGGAGGAGGAGAATCCGGGGATTTTAAAGGAGACTGCAGTGAATATACAGGAGAGGATTATCCCAAAGGAGCTTCGAACTTTGCAGGATATAAGGGACAAGGAGCTGTTATGAACAGTATATTATCTAATTCGTCAAATTCAAGAGGTCGGAAGGAGTTCTGGAATGGTGGCGGTGGCGGCAACGGTATGTATTCCGGCGGCGGTGGCGGCGGTAATGCCGGAAAAGGCGCCAGAGGAGGTAGGCAGGTTTGTAATCTTAGTCAATACTTGGCTTTGGGAGGAGAGCTAAACAGATATTCGGAATGGACATCTCGCGTGTTCATGGGCGGTGGCGGTGGTTCAGGAACAGGTGAAAATACTCCGGGAGGTAAAGGCGGGGGCATTGTTATTATTGCCGCCCGCGAACTTCGGTACAGTGGAGATGCAGCAATAAAAGCAAATGGACAATCAGTAAGCGGCGCCCCAGAAGCTGGTGGAGCTGGCGGCGGCGGGGCCGGCGGTAGTATTTTGCTTTCTGTTGAGAATTATGGCAATTTCAAAGCCGAGGTTAAAGGCGGTAATGGAGGAAATACAACAAGAGGCGATTGTGGTGATATAACTACCGGCTCAATAGGAGTGGGTGGTGGCGGCGGCGGCGGATTGCTATATGTAACCGGAAGTGTTGCAACTGTTGAAGGCGGAACCCAATTGACCGGTGGAAACCGGGGAAAGTTAGAGCCTCAGGATAATGCCCTTTGTGTCTCAGCTTTAAATGGCGGAGATGGTATTGCTTATGGCGGATTAAAGCTGCAACTCCGGGGGTTTGTGTACAATTTTATTACTACAGCAGATACAACAGTTTGTTTCGGGGAAATAAAAACAGTAAAGGCATCCCAACCTCAGGGAGGCAATGGTACATATGAATACCTTTGGGAACAAAAAATAAGAAGTACCGGCAATTGGCAACCTGCGACAGGTGCGAATACAGGAAGAAATTATGTCACTCCGGCACTGTCTGATACGGTTTTTTACCGCCGTACGGTTAAGACAACAGATAATGGCCAGCCACTGGAAGACCAGAGTATTGCAGTCAGGATAGATGTAGTACCCGAAATAATCAACCGTCTTGATTTTCCTTCCGATTCGACACAATGTGGTAATGTAACATCGCTGATCATTGAGGGGCAAGCAGCTTCAGGCGGAGGAAAGGGGACTTTTGCATATCAATGGGAGGAAAATATCAATAATGCAGGGTGGAATGTTGTAAGGGGAGCAACGGATAAAGATATTACAGTATCGTTGCAGCCAGGCGAACAATATTACCGTAGAAAAGTAACTTCGCAGGGGTGCACTGTTGTCAGCGAAACAACACAGATACATGTATTACCTGTAATATCCGGCAATATGATCCAGGGAGACCAGAATTTATGCGAAACAGGTACGCCTGCGATACTTTCCGGCCAGCCACTTTCGGGAGGAAATGGCTTATATGGATACGATTGGCAGATGAGTGACAATAATGAAAACTGGACGGAATTGGATGTTACCACAGATAGTTACCAGCCTGACCAGAAATATATCGGCGATCGTTATTACCGTCGTATTGTGACTTCGGGACAATGGGATTGCTGTAGTGTTACCAGTCAATCGGTTATGATACACTACGATCAGCAACCATCTCCTGCCGAAGCAGGAGCAACCCAATTCCTGAATTTCAAATTTAATACAGTTGTTGATGCTACGCCGATAACCGTGGGAAAGGGTATTTGGACGGCAATCACGGATGGTTTCAATATTGTTCATCCTGATCAGCTATCTACGGAAATAACAAACTTGAAAATGGGAACCAATACCCTGCAGTGGACGGTGAGCAATGGAGCTTGTCCCGAAAATTCGGACCAGGTTACGATTGAAGTCCGCGATGTAATTATACCTTCAGGGTTTTCGCCCAACAACGACAACATCAATGACTGTTTCAAGGCAGTTGGCGCTGAAAACGCAACGAGTAGCGAATTGATCGTCTTCAACCGGTACAATAAGATTGTCTATCGATCATCATCTTTTAAAGGTAGTGAACAAGATTGTACAGGATGGTGGGATGGACACAATTCTTCGGGTAACGAGCTTCCGTCCGGTACCTATTTTTATCAACTGACCCTTAACGGGGATAAAGTGTATAAAGGCTATGTTGTGCTCAAAAGATAAGATCCTTTTTACACTTTGCCTGTTATTGTTGGCCGGTACGATATGCCGTGCACAATACCATCCGATGTATAGCCAGTATATGTTCAATGGACAGGCAATCAATCCTGCTTATGCGGGGAGTAGGGAAGTGCTAAGTCTTGCCGCCCTGTATCGCAGCCAGTGGCAAAATATTGACGGTGCGCCTGTAACACAAACATTCACGGGCGATTTTCCTCTTCGGAATCCCCAGTTAGCGTTGGGGTTACTTGTATTTAACGACCAAATCAGCATTTACAGACAAACGGGTGCTTATGCTTCATAT
Organism: Bacteroidales bacterium; assembly: GCA_031551645.1. GTDB lineage: Bacteria > Bacteroidota > Bacteroidia > Bacteroidales > UBA4181 > JAIRLS01. Next base: position 34,986 of record JAVBNI010000098.1, read on the forward strand.
GCTTTTCGTATCAAGACGGGAGAAGGAAAACTGTCATTCGGATTACAGGCAGGATTTGACTATATGCGTGAAGATGAGAGCCGGATTGTAACCCTCCAACCCAGCGATCCGATGTTCGACATGGAAATACACAAATCGTTCATGCCAAATGTCGGAGCAGGAGTCTATTATTCTGATACCCGCTATTTTGCCGGTTTCTCAATACCCAAACTTTTGGCTTATTCACCACATACTGCCGAATCGTACAAAGGAAAATTGTCTTTTGAAAACCTGATGTTGTACGGTGGTGCAAAAATTCCTGTCAGCGACAATTTCAAGGTAAAACCTTCCGTATTGTTGCAATACACGCAGAAAAGTTTTTTGTGTGATCTGAACTGTAATGTTATTCTTTTACCGAAAGAGACGATTGAATTGGGTGTATCCTACCGGAATGCCAACACATTAGTTGCCATGGCCGAAATCAGGGTTAGTCCACAGTTTTGTCTCGGTTATGCATACGATTATAACTTTGGGCAGCCGAATATAACCAACGGTTCGCATGAGATCATGCTTCGATACGAATTCCGATTCCGTGTAAAAGCCGAAAATCCTTTGTATCTGAGATAGATGAATATTGTACGATACATATTATTCTTCCTGTCTGGCTTTGTCTTGTTGCATAAGCTCCAAGCTCAACCGTTCTATGAAGTGGCGCCTCTTTCCATCAACACATCATATGCCGATGAAGTTGCCGCTGTTCCATATGGTGACGGATTGATATACTGTTCCAACCGTAATATGAATGTTATTGTCAGCCGGACAGATTCAAAGGATGAGCATCTTTTCCATTTATTCTATGTGCCGAGGAAAGACAGTATACATTGGGGAAATCCGTATATTCTGGATAAAAACCTGACACCATATGCACATCAAGGGCCTTGCAGCGTCAGCGCCAATGGAAATGAGATCTATTTTACACTCAATAGTAAGGAAGGGAATGGCATATATTCGGCAACCAAAGAAGGAGATCACTGGTCGAATGTCCGTCCATTTGTACACAACAGTCCGGCTTACAGGACGGCTCATCCCTCGTTGAGCCGTGACGGGAAACGATTGTTTTTTGCCTCGGATATGCCTGGAGGACAAGGCGGTTTCGATATTTATTGTTGCGAGTGGACTCCTCGCGGCTGGGGTGAACCTGTCAATCTGGGGCCGGAGGTCAATACGAGCAGTGACGAATTATACCCTTTTATCCAGGAAAACAATATTTTGTACTTTTCATCATACGGGCATCAGTCGATGGGTGGGCTCGACATATTTTCAGTACGGGAGATAAACGGGACTTGGGGATTACTCCAATATCTGGAAGCGCCTGTCAACTCGGAATATGATGATTTTGCTTATGTTGCTTCCGATGCAGAGGGCATGGATGGTTATTTTTCGACCGATCGCGGTGGGAAAAATGTTGATATTTTTTCCTTTAAATCACTTTTTCCATATTTTGCCGAGTACAAGGAACAGGAAGAAAATGATTACACTTATATATTTGACGATCCGGGCACTATTGATCTGGATTCCACAACATTTATCTATGAATGGGACTTAGGTGACGGTACACGGAAAAGAGGGAAGGAAGTCGAACACACTTTTGCTTCCACAGGACATTATATCATACAACTGAATGTCATCGATTCCCTGACAGGCGAATTTACTAAACAGGCGGCTATCTATGATGATTTTTATGTGCTTGATATCGAACAACCTTATATGACAATAACCGGAACATTTGAGGCCGGAAAATCCCTTTCGTTGAGTGCGACAAAAACTTATCTCCCGCAAATGGACATTGATGGTTACTACTGGATTTTGGGAGACGGGACAAGGGTCAAGGGAGAAAATATAGAACACATCTTTGCTGCTCCGGGCGAATACCAAATACAACTTGGAGTGACTGGTAAATCGAAGGAAACGGGAGAGGAAATGAAGGTCAGTTCATCCCGGACGATTACCATAAGGTAATATAACAATGCAAGTGTGTGTAATAACTTGGTACATGCAAATTAGGTTGTAGCTAAAAACATTGCGTTGTAAGGATCCATAGATCATATCGCTAAAATCAAAAAGATAATGTACAATCATTATCAACTTTTGTTTCTTCACTCCGGCATTTTTAATAATTCAACCCAAAAGCCCAAAGCGGAATAACATTAAGATACCCAAATTCTATGTCATCTTTTACCACAAACGATTTGCCGTCCTTTTCAAGTTGCTTTTGCTGTTTGTTTTTACCACCCACTTCAAATATATAATCATCAACGACAAAATCGGCAGTTTTTGAGGATATTACCTCATTATTTACGCGCATTTGATTGAAAAAAAAGGTTTCCCGAACATTACCTGCATTTGAGTTGTCGCCTGCCAAATTGAAAATGAGATTTGTGTTTTCCAAATACACTTTATCAACTTTACCTAAACCTCGAATACCGTTTGTTTCGTTGCGCAATTGACCAATAAGTCCTGCGTGTTCCATAAACAGGAAATAATCGTCCAACGAATTGCGGCTCACGTCAATCGTTTTGGCTATTTTTGTAAAATTTGGTTTAAATGGAACACTTTCAGCAATAATGGCGAGCAGGCGTTTCAGTTTCCGGCTTGTACCCACATTTAAGTTGGCATATTGCGGGATGTCCGTTTCGAGCGTTTGAACAATGATTTGTCCCAAACGTAAATTGAGTTCATTCTCAAAAGCAAAAGGATAATAACCGCGTTTCAAATAATCGTTAAACAATGGTAGCGGGTGTTTTATATTCGCAAGTTTTGCTTCATTGTTGATGATTTGTTGTAATGTGAAAACTTCCGTGTCGGAATGATGAAAAAATTTCAAATATTCGCGAAACGAAAGCCCTTGTAATTTGTAAATTAAAGCACGACGGCTCAGGTCGGCATTGCCTTTGAGAATATCCAACACTGACGAGCCTGTAAAAATGATTTTCAACGAAGGAAATGAATCGTAGATGTTCTTCAATTCGCGCGACCAATTGGCATATTTATGAATTTCATCGATAAACAGATATCCACCTGCATTTTTGTAGAATTCATCAGCTAGGTCGACGAGGCGGTTTTCGGCAAAATACATGTCGTCTGCCGATACATACAGTGCGTTTTTAGTGCTTAATTTTTGCTTGATATGTTGTAATATCATAGTGGTTTTGCCTACGCCACGCGCACCGATAATACCAATCATACGACTTTCCCATGGCACTTTTTCATATAAATACCTTTGAAAATCTGTTGGCGTATTTTGCAAGAGTATTTCAAATTTCTGATAAAGCGTTTTCATTTTTTCGATAAATTACTTTTTGCAAAGATATAAAAGACGCACAGCAAAATGATCAAATATTTTTAAAAATGAACATTGGTATGTGCGTTTTTTTTGCTTTTCTTCAAAAGTTACCTGAAATAGTATAATCATTACCCGTTTTTGTCTCTTTCACGGAATGTCACACTCCGGTACATTTGTCGTGTTATTTAATTCAATTAAAAATCATCTTTGTGACAAATCTTATTGCTCTCATGTTGTTTATTTTTAATGCGGTAACATTTTTTTTGCACAGTAAAAATGCCATACAGTTCTTGAGAATAAGATGAAACAAGCCACTAATAAATGACAAGTAATTCTGACATAATTCAATAACGAGTTTTTACACAATAAAAACCTGTCGGATTTAAAAATCGTAATACCGGTTACGCAAAGCGGTACGGAATGCAACAAAGAAATTGCCCGTGTGCAGGTTGTTTGCCGACGATGTTTCATTCCGGTCGGTATAGCCGGCAGCGATTTGCATCATCGTACGGGGATTTAATACCCATGCTGCTTGTATGTGATTAAAAATTACTTTTTTGCCATTGCTGTATACAGCAAATTCGGAAGGCGGAGGCACACCGGTATCTTTTTCTTTAGCGTAATTGAAACGGTACTCAAACCGCAACCTACGGTAGTTATATGAAGCAAAAGCGACTAATTCCCTGAAATTGTTTCCCAACGGATGAGCGATCGCTTGGTTATAATGGACGTACGATATGGCGGTATTTTCTGTGAACGAATAAGTTCCCTTTTCCACCTGGTTGTATTCCGCCTGGAGGAATAATCCGTTAATTCCTAATACATCAAAATATTTAATGCCGGCTTGTCCTCCAGACTGTTGCATGGTATTCATCACGTCATCAAATACCAATTGTCCGTATACGACAACATTTTTAAACAACAGGTATTTTGCATTCAGCCCGACTAACAAATGCATATCCTTGCGATTGCTTGTAAACAAGGTGTTGGTGAGAATGATGGGATTAAAAACACTAAATGTTGGCTTGAAACGTCCTGTACTGTCGGGGTTTGCCCAGATATTGCTTTCGAATAGTGAAACATACAGGCGTTTACCGATAGCTACAGTCAGGTAGTCAAATCCTGCGGTTTTTTTCGGGAATTCGTAAATATCCGTTTTAGGCACAATATTCATAAATGAAGCAACAGTCCGGACATACTGCCAACGGCCGAACGTACATGTGTATTTCAAGTAAGGATAGTTAAACGCATTGTCGGATAACAACAACGAACGGTAACCATCGCCGACAAAATGTTTTCCGTGTCCGAACTGTATGTTTTGCGATTTGGTGGGCGTCCATGAAATATATCCCGACGCATTGGAATAGTCCCATCCCGTATCTTTGTATCTCCGGGCGAGTCCCTGGCCGGGTATGACACGCCATTGCGTGGTGAATGCATCTACTTGAGCGGGCACGATCGACTGATTTTCGTAAAAATCCGTTTCGAATGCAAAGTGTTTTCCCAGACGCGCACCTGCTCTCACGCCCCGGGTATTGGTATAAAGATTTCTGTCGGTTGTTGATTCTTTTCCAAGGCTAAAATCGAATACCGGATCAAGGAAAAGAATGTATCCCGAGTCTTTGCGGGCCAAAAGACTTTCCTCGAAAAGTTTGCGTTTCCACCATGGATTGTTTTTATCGTACGGTTGATTCCACGCTAAGGAAGTGGAATTTGAATATTCGGTATGTTCTTGTAAATAAGGATGCCATGATGAAAAAAAAGTTTCACCTGAAGTATTCATATCATTTTCCACTGTCAGGCAAATATTACGTTCTATGGGACTGTTGAACTGGGCCTGTAACTTAGGACAAGCCGTCATACAACATACCAGCACGAGAAAAATTGCCTTACGGGGCGTTATTTGCATGTTAAAAACCTTTCGGAATAATTCGCGGCAATATTAGCTTTTTTTCCTATTTTGTGAAAGTAAAAAATGACGAACTATAAATCAAATACTTCATTGATACGCAAAAAGTGCATCACGACGAAAACCATACCTTTGACTATCATAATAGATTTCAATGAAAAAATCCATTGTTTGAACACTACCTGACATACTGTTGTCAGTTCGGTATATTTACTTTGTAGGCACGATTGCATAAGGATTGTTATATCACTTTAGACGACTGTTTGTTATCTTTACGGCAGAATAAAGAATGTAGCGTATGAACAAGATAGAAAGAATATCAGCAATACTGATAAAACTACAGTCACGCAAATATGTGACTGCCCAGCATATCGCCGATCAGTTTGGGATCAGCCTGAGAACTGTTTATCGGGATATACGGGTATTGGAAGAAGCTGGTATTCCCATTGTATCCAACATGGGGGTCGGATATTCCCTTGTCGAAGGGTACAAACTGCCTCCATTAATGTTTTCCACGGAAGAAGCGATAGCATTCCTGATGGCGGAAAAAGCGCTTGGCATGCAAACCGACTCCGACATGTACGAACTCTTTCGCAGCGGTATGGATAAAGTCCGTGCGGTGCTTAAAGCGGCCGAAAAGGACATTCTCGAAGATTTCGACAATCACATTCACGCACTCGGAATTCTCGGTCCGCCGCCGTCAAAACCGAAGCACATTCTTCAACCCTTATTGGAAAGCATCATACGGAAAAAGGCTGTTGAGATAAACTATACGGACAGCCGAATGGAAACATCGGTACGAATGACGGAACCGATCGGAATTTTTTGCCTGTTTCAACATTGGTATGTGTTGGCATGGTGCAGAGCAAAGAATGATTACCGCACGTTTCGATTGGAACGTATCGAACATCTTAAACCCGCGGACGAAGGATTCACGAAATCGCATCCGGGCCTGAAACCGATTTTGCGGTCGCTTTTTCCGGAAAATGCCGAAAATCTTTATCGTGTGACAATAAAACTCGACAAGGTCGCCTTGCAATTCATGGGTGCCGGCAAGTATCTGCACGGCCTGTCGAGCGAACGGGTATCGGGCGATTCGGTGATTCAGGAATATACCGTTTCCTCGTTGGAGTATTTTGGCAAATGGTATCTGTCGTTTGCCGATCAGGCCGAAATCATCGAACCTGCCGAGTTGAAAAGTACGATCAAAGATTTGATCAAGAAAATAAAGCTATAGACCGAAAACAAAAGAACAATAAATCATGAACAACAAACAAATGATTTCTTATTGCGGATTTTATTGCGGAGCATGCCCCAAATACTTGTCGGGACAATGCAAAGGTTGCCGCGGCGATTCCCCTGATTGTGCCGTCGGATACCGGAAATGTAAAGTACGGCCGTGTTGCGTGGAACATCAATATTTTACTTGTACGGATTGCAACGAATATATGACGGTTCGTGATTGTCGAAAGTATAATCCGTCATCCATCCGGTTGGGCGAATTCATTTCGAGCACAAGCCGTCAAAAAGCAATCGAAATGATCAAGGAAAAAGGATTGAATGAGTTTGCAGATTATATGAAAGGTAAAAATTGGGTAACCATCAAAACAAAAAATACATTTGTAAATAAAAATCTGGGTAAAAAACTTAACGAAAAATAGTCAAGAGTATGGAAATGCAATTATTAAGAGAACGGAAAATTTTTCCGTCGGAGGAAGTTTTAAAAACTGTACTTGGTCCAGTTTATGATGCATGGGCAGAGTTGGAAATGCAAGTAGCACAAGGAGAGTTTTCCTTAACGCTTAACTGGAATTATTACAACGACGGGAAAGCATGGTTATGCAAGGTTTGCCACAAGAAAAAGACCGTTTTTTGGCTTTCGGTGTGGGAAGGATGCTTCAAAACTACATTTATCTTTACGGAAAAACACCTTGAAGGTATTGCAAAACTGGATATTGCGGAAAAAATTAAAGAGGACTTTTGTCGAATGAAACCTGTTGGAAAATTGCTTCCGATGCTTATCAGTATTGACAAGCAGGAACAATTAGCCGATGTGCTGAAAGTCGTGAAGTTTAAGAAAGAATGGAAGTAAAATACCGGTTATATACAAGCGAACGAGTGCGGTTGACAAAGCCGTTAGAACCAGAAAATATAGAAGTTGTACCCGACACGAATGAGGGAGTTAAAAATGGAAAAAACAGTTCTGATGATTATTACTTCTTTGTGGATTTGTTCAAATGTATATTCACAAGGATTAACCAATAATCAAAAAGTAAAAATTTCTTCTGAAATCGCTGCACTTTTTGAGAAGAACATCAAGGCAGCGGAAAATATTGATGTTAAAGGACTGACCGATTGTGTAAATGATACTTTAAAAGCAGGTTTCATTGAAAATGGATATTTTTTAAAATCATTTGATGAAGTAATGAGGGGATTTAAGGCAGCAATACAAGGTGTCAAGTCTCAAAAAATGAATGTTTCCAATAAAAAGATTACCGTTTTATCAGATAATGTCGCATTGATTACCGCATCAGGAAACTATTCGGTAGCGCTTGAAGACGGTCGTACTTTAACGGGCGGGTTTGCATGGACTTTAGTTTATGCAAAGATTGATGATCATTGGAAAATTATTCATACCAACATGTCAAACCCCAAATAGACAAAAATTTCAGTTTCAGTTGAGTGGAACTGTAATCAAAAATCGAAAACTTAACGAAGCGTTCTCATGAGCGTTAGCGAATAATCAAAAATTAAAATAACAAGATCGATGGCGACAAAAGGAATAGTGAAAGGTATCGTATCGAACCTGGTGACGATTGAGGCCGACGGCCCCGTGTTGCAGAACGAAATATGTTTTATCCAAACGGGTGGCGACCGGCTGATGTCGGAAGTGATCAAGGTAATCGGGAAAAACACATACGTGCAGGTCTACGAAAGTACACGTGGATTGAAAGTAGGCGCCGAAGTGGAATTTGCTGGTCACATGCTTGAACTAACCCTTGGTCCCGGTATGCTTTCGCGCAACTATGACGGGCTGCAAAACGACCTCGACAAGATGGAAGGCGTGTTCCTGAAACGCGGTGATTACACTTTCCCGTTGGACGAAAAGAAGTTGTGGGATTTCAAGCCCATTGCCAAGGTCGGCGACACGGTAACGGCCGGAAGCTGGCTCGGCGAGGTGGACGAAAATTCGCAACCCCACAAGATCATGGTGCCTTTTACCTTTGCGGGAAAATACACGGTCAAAAAACTGGCGTCTGCCGGGCAATACACCATTGAAAACAAGATGGCAACGCTCACCGATGCATCGGGCAACGATATTGAAGTCAACATGATGCAGAAGTGGCCGGTACGTCGGGCTGTTACAGCTTATACCGCTAAACCGCGCCCGTTCAAATTGCTCGAAACCGGTGTCCGCATTATTGACACAGCCAACCCGATTGTGGAAGGCGGTACGGGATTTATCCCTGGACCTTTCGGTACGGGTAAAACCGTATTGCAGCATGCCATATCGAAACAGGCCGAAGCCGACATCGTGATTGTGGCTGCCTGCGGTGAACGTGCCAACGAAGTTGTCGAGATCTTTGCCGAATTCCCGCATCTGATCGACCCGCATACAGGCCGCAAGCTGATGGAACGTACCATCATCGTGGCCAACACATCCAATATGCCTGTGGCTGCCCGTGAAGCATCGGTGTACACGGCCATGACCATTGCCGAATACTATCGCAGCATGGGCCTGAAAGTATTGCTGATGGCCGACTCCACATCACGTTGGGCACAAGCTTTGCGCGAAATGTCCAACCGCCTTGAAGAACTTCCCGGCCCGGACGCTTTCCCGATGGATTTGTCGGCAATTATCTCTAACTTTTACGGACGTGCAGGTTACGTGGAACTGTCCAACGGCGCTACGGGCTCTATTACCTTTATCGGTACGGTATCGCCTGCGGGTGGCACCCTTAAAGAGCCGGTAACCGAGAATACCAAGAAGGTGGCGCGTTGTTTCTTTGCATTGGAGCAGGATCGCGCCGACAAAAAGCGCTACCCGGCAGTAAACCCGATCGACAGTTATTCAAAATATCTGGAATATCCAGAATTTGAGGAATATATCAGCAAACGTGTTTCTCCTGATTGGATCAGTACGGTGAACGAACTGAAAACCCGCATGCAGCGTGGTAAGGAGATCGCTGAACAAATCAATATCCTCGGTGATGACGGCGTGCCGATTACTTACCATATCACCTTCTGGAAGTCGGAATTGATCGACTTTGTGATTCTCCAGCAGGATGCCTTTGACGATACCGATGCCGTAACGCCTATCGAACGCCAGAAATACATGGTCGACCTCATTATGCGTATCTGTCGCACCGAGTTTGAGTTCTCCGCATTTGCCGATGTCATGGATTATTTCAAGAAAATGATCAATGTCTGCAAGCAGATGAACTATTCTGCATTCCAATCGGCTGAGTTTGGTTGTTTCGAGAAGGAGTTGGAAGATCAAGTGAAAGAAAAGGCCGTATAGAACATAAATAGAAAATAAAAATAGAAAATCGCTATGGCAAAAGCATTTCAGAAAATATATACGCAAATCAGCCAGATTACCAAGGCTACCTGTATGTTGAAGGCTGAAGGCATCGGTTACGACGAATTGGCAACTGTGGACGGGGCTTTGGCACAGGTAGTGAAAATCAACGGCGACGAGGTTACCTTGCAGGTATTCCGCGGCACTGAGGGAATACGTACCAACGCTGAAGTGGTGTTCCTGGGTAAAGCGCCTACATTGAAAGTGGGTCCACAGTTAGCTGGACGTTTCTTCAATGCGTTCGGTACACCTATTGATGGTGGCCCTGTTCCCGAAGGAGAAGAACGCGAAATCGGCGGTCCGTCGGTGAATCCGGTGCGCCGTAAGCAGCCTTCGGAACTGATTGCCACGGGTATTGCGGGTATCGACTTGAACAACACGCTGGTAACGGGACAGAAGATTCCATTCTTCGCCGATCCCGATCAGCCGTTCAACCAAGTAATGGCTACCGTTGCTTTGCGTGCCGAAACGGACAAGATCATCCTTGGCGGCATGGGCTTGGCCAATGACGATTACCTGTTTTTCAAGAACGTGTTCAGCAACGCCGGCTCGCTCGACCGTATCATCAGTTTCGTGAACACAACCGAAGACCCGCCGGTGGAACGTCTCCTGATCCCCGATATGGCCCTTACTGCCGCCGAATATTTTGCGGTAGACAAGCACGAGAAGGTATTGGTGCTGCTCACCGACATGAGTTCGTATGCTGATGCGCTTTCTATCGTGTCCAACCGTATGGACCAGATCCCGTCGAAGGACTCAATGCCCGGTTCGCTCTATTCCGATCTGGCCAAAATTTACGAAAAGGCGGTGCAGTTCCCCGATGGCGGTTCCATCACCATCATTGCGGTGACTACGCTTTCGGGAGGCGACATCACGCATGCTGTGCCTGACAATACGGGGTACATCACCGAAGGGCAGTTGTTCCTCCGCCGTGATACAGACATTGGAAAGGTCATCGTAGACCCGTTCCGCAGCCTTTCGCGTTTGAAACAGCTGGTGATCGGCAAAAAGACGCGCGAAGACCATCCGCAGGTGATGAACGCTGCCGTGCGCCTCTTCTCCGACGCTGCCAACGCCAAAACAAAGCTCGAAAACGGTTTCGACCT
>JAVBNI010000142.1:0-21986 GCA_031551645.1 Bacteroidales bacterium
GGAAGCCTGGCAGAAATCCTCAGGGAAAGAGGCAAGCGATTTGACATTCAGACGTTTTTTATCCGCATTGGCGCAAGATATAGACGTATAAGAAAACGTCCAAGGGGTGTACCCTCGCCGCAGCTCTATGAGTACAAAGCCGAGAAGCTGCAAGAACTTGAAACACTTTATGGCAAAGGAGAAATCAACCTCTTCTATGGTGATGAATCGCATGTCTGCACCGAAGGCTATGTCCCTTACGGATGGCAGTTCCCGGGAGAGAACGTATATGTACCATCGGAAAGAGCCAAAAGACTCAATATCTTCGAAATGATTGACCGTGACAATCGTTTTGAAAGCTTTTGTACCTGTGAGTCCATTGATGCTCAAAAAGTCGTAGACTTCCTCGAACAGTTCTCTTTCGGACTCGACAAAAAAACATTTGTCGTGCTGGATAATGCCAGCGTACATAGAAATGTAAAAATCCGGCATATGCGTCCTCTCTGGGAAAAACGGGGGCTTTTTCTTTTCTATATTCCTCCCTATTCGCCTCATCTGAACATTGTCGAGACCCTTTGGAGGGTAATGAAAGGAAAATGGCTCAGACCACAGGACTATAACTCTGCTTACACGCTCTTCTATGCCACCAATAGAGCATTGGCGGCAATCGGGAAAGAATTGAGAATTAACTATGCGCATAATGCTGCTTAATTATGAAAAGTTACTTACGATTATATACAGATACTGCCAATTTTGATATATAGATTGGTTCGCTGTTAACGAACAGGCGCATATCGGCGAATCCCTGATGGAACAGTTTGTCGAAACCAGCATCGTTGATATAATAGGTGTATGTCTTCCATGTCATCGTGTTGGTACGGTTGAATTGAATGTGTTTTGCGATGTCGCCGGCGCTACTGTTGTAAGACAACGTCAGCGGTTTGGTTCCCTCGTCGAAATATGTGATCTCGACGCTTACATTGTGATCATTCTTTGTTATGACGTTACCGTCAACCTCAAAATACATGTGCTCCTGCAATGTTTTCCAGCAATATTTTCCGGCATATTCCACTATTTCTATTTTTCCGTCATAGTCTAAATTTTTTTGTGTCACTCCGTTGGATACGATATCGTCTTTGCCGGTAATTTCCGTATAAATTGTAAGATCGGGCTCCGGAGGTTCCGGAGGCGAGAAATCAATACCATTTATCGCCTTGTAAAAAATATTCCAGACGGCAGTATATGTTCTGTCCCTCGTGACGAGAGCATAATCGCCATCGCCATACAGTTCCCACCAGTAGGCATGGGCGAATTTCTTTTCACGCGCCACCTTGAGTACATTCTCAGCGATTTTTATACGTTTGTCTTCATGTTCATTGTCTTGGCTGAAAAGCCATCCAAATTCACCGATAAAGCACAGGCTCTTGCCGCCAGTTCGATTGGAAGCAACCTTGGCGAGTAAATGATCGAGCGCTGCTGCGAAACCATTTTCAGTCTCTTGGGTGTCGTAGGAGGAATAGGCATAAAAATCACAATAGGTGTGCGGGATGACGTCATTGGTCACACAGGGCTTGCCTTCAATGCCGATCTGGATCAGGTTCACCTCAATGGCATGATAGACGTAAACATTCTCGCAGCCGGCGTTCTGACGTGCAGCCATAACGGCGTCCTGGCGCGTATTGGTCCATTCTATCATGCGGGCAGCCGCGTCTGGGGTCAGATATGCATTGGGCGCAGTGTAGTCGGGATGGTTGGACCGGCTAGCCCAGTCGCCCTCCCAGTTTTTGATAATGAAGGTTTTGCCGGTTCCGGCGAAGGTTTTGCATAAATAATAACTGAGGTCGTACAGCTCTTGGTATTCCTTCTGCCGCGCACTTTCGGGAAATTGCTTGCTAAAATAAATCGCCGGATGCCCGTAGGAATTGTCGAATATATAACAGCCAAGCGTGAAGGTCATCAGGTCTTTGGCAAACAGGTCGCGGTAATGTTGCGTTTGCGCCAACTCTACAGCCGATGTGATGTCTTTTGTCCCCCAGTTGGTACCCACCGGATAATTGTCCTTGTAATAATTGACAAGATAGGTCTTAATGGTGGTCGATCCCAGTTCCAGCATACGCGCCCCGCCGTCGTTGAGACAGTCCGGCTCGGTGAGCGTATATCCCGGCCAGATGTGGTTGGCGCTGATAAAGTCAGCCATAGTGTTTTTCTTGCCGTCGTTGTGCGCAGGGAAGGTCACGTCGGTATTCCTAAGCGACGTTATATCGGCATCCATTGCCGGGATCTCGTATGCCGGTATGGTAAAGCCGCCGATCGTGTGCTCATCGACCACCTTTGATGATGAACGAATTACCGTAACCGGAATATATTTTTTCATTTGCTCGGTAACTTTGACTAATATTTGTGTCGAACCCTCACCTGTGGCTGTTACTAATCCTGTCGGTGAAACGGTAGCAACCTCGTCGTTATCCGACGACCATGATAAGTCATAAGTCGCGTTTTCTGGCGTCACCTTTACCGTTACTTGTTGCGAAGCGGGGTATATCAGTGTAATGGAAGCAGGGGAAACTTCAAAGGTCGTTACTTCAATACCGGGCTTCTTGTCCTTACACCCTCCTAAAAAGAAATACAGACATGCAATAAGCATTATTTTTATTTTCATACGAAATATTTATTGATACACTGTTGAACTTGAAAAATCAACACCGTTGTGATTACTGTGAGTGAAATAGCGGATAATTTAATGAGCTGTTTTTTCAAGTTGATTTAATTTATATTTCAATTTATACGTTTCGATGGCATATTTACCCAATTTGATTTCATTGACCTGTTCTTTTTCTTCTTCAATCAGATTAACCCGAAAAATGGCTTGGGGTATATATTTTGTTGATAACTTGACGGTTTCGGCTTTATCGTTTACATTATACAAACGGATAATCAGACTTTCATCATCTTCGCACTTTTTAATGGCTGATACCACCACATGCTCGTTTTGGATGTCGAAAAAACTGAACGAATGAGGTAATGCAGCGTTCATGTACATCCTTGGCGCAAAGACCGCTTTCAGGTTTTCATTTGCTGCTTGTCCGAACCGGTAGCCCTGTTTCCAGCCCGGAGTATGTGAAGTCAACGAGAAATGAAAATAATGATCGCCTGTTTGCAGGTAATCGTTTCCTATAGCCACGCTTCTGAGGGTTTCAACATCTCTAACAGCAAATGGTTTCACGATATCGTTACCTTCAGTTATACCGTATGGTCTAATGGGTTCAATACCTTCATTGCCTTCAGGTTCACCATAACAACTCTTTCGCGATGCAAACAGTATGGGTTGTATGATCGTGTTGGCTGCCGGACGGTCGGTGGGGTCTTGATAATCAGCCGTTCCGGCCGACGAACTCAACGTCACGCCAAACTCCTTACCCGAAACGCCAATCCAGTTTCCTATGGCACGTGGACGTATGTCTTTGGTTTCACCAAACTCTGTACCTGCCGTACCCGGTATTTCGTCCTTGCCTACCCGCGCCACGCCAAAGGGAACTTCATACGCTACCTCGCCGTTCACAATGTCAACAGGAAGCATCATCCGGTATTCTCTGTAAAGGATGCCGTCCCAGTTGAAAATGGCTATGTCAAAATCTATTTTCTTGATTTGATGGTAAATGGTTACGGTTTGCTCCACCACAGCATTCCGTATTTTGCTGCGGTAGGAAAAAGACGTAAATACATCGCCGTTTTCCTTTACTGCCCATTGCGGTAAATGGTTGGACATCTTGTCAAAACCCTCCATCGTGGGTTGCTGCACAGCAACTCCGGTTCCTATATCCCATCCTTCCGATTGCATGGTGATGACCTCCCCTCCCAAAAACTTCGATACATCAAGCAATGGAACACTCAGTTCTTTGTCTGTAATCTGCTTGATACCGCCTTCGGTAAATTCTATCCTGTAAAACCGGTTCTCAAAATTACTGTTACTGACAACGGGTGGTGGTGTTGATGTTTCTGTAGTTTGCTTCTTTATCGGGTCAATGCCGAATAAGTTTGCCGTCCTCTGTGGTGGCGCTTCTGTAGTTTGTGCTACGATGTAAAATGTAGTATATCCCAGCGATGGAACATCTTTCGCCACAAAATGAAGGTCGGCGGAACTGATGGTTTCGTCCGCATGTCGCCGGACATTGGTCAACTGCCCTGGAACATTCCTTCCCGAAGCATCTTTAACAGATACATTTTTGGCATATCCTTTTTCTAACTGTATCTGCGCAGTCACCGGATCGTCCCTTTTCCACGACAAGGTGTTAAAAACTACCACAGGTATTCCATTGGAGGTTTTTGTCTGCACCTGTGATGCTAATGAACGAATATTTTCATCAAGCATGGCGTTGGCTTCGGACAGAGCGAACTCAAATTTTCGCAGGTAGGTCAGGTCGGTAATATCCCCATTCTTACCACCGATACCATGATCGTGATAAATCTTCGACTCCCATGCCCGCGACAACCTGTCGGCAGGATAATGCATAAAATGTCCATTGGCTAACGCATTAAACGCCGCTGCCTTTTCGGCTGCCGGCAACCATATATCGCCTTGTCTGCTTGTAGTTGTTTCACGTTGGTGCGAAGGGCCGAAACCGTAGATAAATATATTTGGACGGGCGCCCATGATTGATAGCAGTCCGGTTGTGGATTGATCCATTGCATGGAAAAAGTCGTCGGTGGTCGCAAAACGGAATTGGGGAAGTTGCACTTTGGTTTTCTTTTTACCCTCAGTCTGTATATAACGAATACTGTTCCATTTGACGGTAAACGGGCCGCAATTTTCTACCGGACTCTGTTCCCAGACGAACTCGTAATTGAGCATGGCTGGCATTACGGCTTTGGTTTTGGCAACATTGTTGTATTGCCTGTACCAGGGTGTCGAATAACCTGCTAATTCGCCGAAGGCAGCGGTGTCGCTCCTTGCCAGCAAATTGTAGAAATCAGTATAATAGCCGTACGTACCCGGCACGTATGTCCGCACTTTCGATCCGTCGGGCGCTTCCCAGTGAAACAACCCCGGCCTGTGACGGCTGATGACCAGGTTATCAACCCCCGCTTTGGCCAAAATTTGCGGCATTTGCAACGTACGTCCGGGAACATCCGGACTCCAAAACGATAACGTCTTGTAATCAAATGTATTTTTCAGCCACAGTTTGCCAAGGTAGAACTGTCTTGCTAACGACTCGCCCGAAAAATAGCCCTCGTAAGGTTGTGCGTATGCGGCGCCCACAGCAATTCGCCCCTCTTTCAGGTATTTCTCAATCAATTCTTTCTTATCCGGATGGCGATGGATATATTCCCTCACGGATAAAACATTTTCGATATCCATTCTGAATCCGGGTTCTTTTTCTAATCGCGCAAGAAAAGGCGTCAACCAGAGCGTGTCGCGGTGGATGATACATGCTTCCGGTTGATCCAACCACGCAATATCCTGGTGCGTGGTGGTAAACAGGTAGATTTCACCTGTTGCCAACTGTGATTTCGATAAGTTTTCCAACGAACGGAAAGTCTTGCCGGTTACGGTCACTGTGCCGTCGTCGCTGATCTGACCCGAAACAGATATAACGAAGAAAAACATGAAGACAAAAATGAACACCTTGTGCATGATATTATTTTTTTAGTTATATTTCAGTTTATATGTTTCAATGGCATACTTACCTAATCTGATTTCGTCAACCTGTTCTATTTCTTCTTCAATCAGATTGACCCGGACAATGGCTTTAGGTGTGTATTTTGTTGATAATTTGACAATTTCGGTTTGGTCACTTACGTTATATAACCGAATAATCAAGCTTTCATCATCTTCGCATTTTTTGATAGCCGATACCACCACGTTCTCGTTTTGGATGTCGAAAAAACTGAACGTTTGGGGTAATGCAGCATCCCTGTACATTGTGGGATCAAAGACTGGTTTCAGGTATTCATTTGCCGATTGTCCGAACCGGTAACCCTGTTTCCAGCCCGGAGTATGCGATGTCAGCGAGAAATGAAAATGATGGTCGCCCATTTGCAGGTACTGGTTACCTTCATGATGGCAACTTGTGCGCGATGCAAACAATATGGGCTGTATGATGGCGTTGGCTGCCGGATGATCGGTAGGATCCTGATAATCGGCTGTTCCTGCCGACGAACTCAACGTCACGCCAAATTCCTTGCCCGAAACGCCTATCCAGTTGCCTATTGCACGTGGACGTATGTCTTTGGTTTCAGGGAAATTATTCCCATTGAATGAACCTGCAATACCTGGCATTTCGTCCTTGCCTACCCGTAATACGCCAAAGGGAACTTCATACGCTACTTCGCCATTCACAATGTCAACAGGAAGCATCATCCGGTATTCCCTGAAAAGGGTACCATCCCAGTTGAGAATGGCTATGTCAAAATCTATTTTCTTGACTTGGTGGTAAAGGGTTACGGTTTGTTCCACCACAGCATTCCGTATTTTGCTTCGGTAAAAGAAAGAGGTGAAAACATCACCATTTTCTTTTACCGTCCATCGCGGCAAATGGTTGGACTCTTTGTCGAAACCTTCCATCGTGGGTTGCTGCACGTCATAAAGCGTTCCTACATCCCAGCCTTCAGACTTCATGGTGATCACTTCCCCGCCCAGAAACTTCGAAACATCAAGCAATGGAATACCCAGTTCCTTATCTGTAATCTGTTTTATACCGCCATCAGTCAGTTCAATCCTGTAAAACCGGTTCTCAAAACCGGTATCGGCAACGGGTGTTGTGGACGCTCCTGAAGTTTTTGCATCTAAGT
This sequence comes from Bacteroidales bacterium, assembly GCA_031551645.1. GTDB lineage: Bacteria > Bacteroidota > Bacteroidia > Bacteroidales > UBA4181 > JAIRLS01. The sequence goes on from JAVBNI010000142.1 coordinate 6,769, forward strand.
AAAATGTAGTATATCCCAGCGATGGAACATCTATCGCCACAAAATGAAGGTCGGCAGTATGGATGCTTCCGTCTGTGTGACGCCGGATGTTACTCAACTGGCATGGAACATTTTTCCCGGAAGCATCTTTAACAGATATATTTCCGGCATATCCTTTTTCTAACTGTATGGGTACGCTCACCGGATCGTTCCTTTTCCAGGACAAGGTGTTGAAAACTACGACAGGTATTCCATCGGAGGTCTTTGTCTGCACCTGTGATGCTAATGAACGAACCCCTTCATCAAGCATGGTGTTGGCTTCGGACAGGGCGAACTCAAATTTCCGCAGAAAAGTCAGGTCGGTAATATCTCCGCTCTTACCGCCTATACCATGATCAGGATAAATTTTCGCCTCCCATGCCCGTGACAACCTGTCAACAGGATAATACATGAAATTTCCATTGGCTAAGGCATTGAACGACGCTATCTTTTCGACTGCCGGAAGCCATATATCCCCTTGCCTGCTTGCTGATATTTCCCTTTCGTGCGAAGGCCCGAAACCGTGGATAAATGTATTCGGACGAGCGCCCTTGATCGTCGGCAGGACGGTTGTCGATTGATCCATTGCACTGAAAAACTCGTCGGTTGTCGCCCAACGAAATTGGGGAAGCTGCGCTTTGGTTTTCTTCTCACCCTCTGTCCGGATGTAACGGACAGAGTTCCATCTGGCGGTAAAAGGATCTAAATTATTTACCGGATACATAAACGCTTCATCTGCGTTAGGAACTAACTCCCAACTGAACACTGCAGGCATGATGGCTTTGGCTCTGGCTACGTTATTGTATTTGCTGTAATACGGCGCTGACTCTTTCGCTAATTGGTCGAATACATCTACGTCGTCCTTAAGCAATAAATAATAGAGATCGGTGTGATTTCCTTCATAACCCGGCGAGTATGTTCTCACTTTCGATCCGTCGGGCGCTTCCCAGTAAAACAATCCTGATTTGTGACGCCCGACGACCAAATTCTTAACTCCCGCTTTCGCCATAATTTGCGGTATTTGCAATGTGCGTCCGGGAACGTCCACATTGAAATACGTCAACGAATTGTAGCCGCCAAACGTCTTTTTCAGCCACCGCTTGCCATGATAGAACTGGCGCGCCAGCGATTCGCCATAGTACACTCCCTCGTAAGGTAGCGTGTAGGTGGCGCCTATAGAAATTCGTCCTTCTTTCAGGTATTTCTCAATCAAATCCTTCTTGTCCGGATGACGATGAATATATGTCATCACGGCTAACGAATACTCAATATCCATTCTAAAATCGGGTTCTCTTTCCAACCGTTCGAGAAAAGGCGTTAACCACATCGTATCGAGGTTGATATTCATCGCCTCCGGTTGTTCCAACCAGGCAATATCATGATGTATCATGTACATCAGATAGATTTCGCTTTTTGATAATTTTGATTTCGAAAGATCCTTCAATCCTTGAAAGACGCTCGCAGGTACGGTTAATGTACCGTCATTGCTCATCTGACCCGAAACAGATACAGCGAAAAAAAACAGGAAGAGAAAAATGGATATTCTATACATGATCAGAAATCTTTTTTTATAGTTGAACGCGGGAAATCAACGCCGTTGATCGCCTTGTAAAAGATATTCCAGACAGCGGTATATTTGCCTTCGGGCGTAACGAGCCAATACCCCGGATAATCGTCGGGATTGCTGCTTACTGTTTTGCCTTTGGCGTTGGGCGTATCATACAGTTCCCACCAGTACGCATGGGCAAATTTCTTTTCCCGCGCTACCTTAAGTACATTTTCTGCGATTTTTATACGTGCGTCCTCTTTGTCGTTGTCCATACTGAAGGGCCAGCCAAATTCACCAACAAAACACTGGCTTTTGCCGCCGGTGCGGTTGGCAGCCACGTGTTCGAGCAGAAAATCCAGCGCGGCTGCGTAACCTTCTTCAGTCTCCTGGGTATCGTAGGACGAATAAGCGTAAAAATCACAATAAGTGTACGGGATAACGTCTGTCGTTACACAAGGTTTCCCCTCGATGCCGATCTGGATCAGGTTCACCTCGATGGCGTGGTAGACATAGACGTCTTTGCAGTCGGCATCCTTTCGCGCTGCCATGACGGCGTCCTGCCGCGTGTTGGCCCATTCGATCATGCGGTCGGCTGCGTCCTGGGTCATATACGCATCGGGCGCAGTGTAGTCGGGATGGTTGCTCCGGCTTGCCCAGTCGCCTTCCCAGTTCTGGATGATGAAGGTCTTGCCGGTACCCGCGTAAGTCTTGCACAGGTAATATGTCAGATCATATAGTTCCTGGTATTCCTTCAGTCGTGCCGCTTCCGGGAATTGCTTGCTCCAATAGGTGGCGGGAGGTCCGAAGGAATTGTCGAAGATATACACGCCTATAGTGTATGTTTTCAGATCTTTGGCGAACAGGTCGCGATAATGTTGCGTTTGCGCCAGTTCCACCGCCGACGTAATTTCCTTTGTCCCCCAGTCGGTACCCGCAGGATAATTTAACGTGTAATAATTGACAAGATAAGTCTTGATAGTGGTCGATCCGAGTTCCAGCATACGCGCCCCGCCGTCGTTAAGGCAGTCAGGCTCGGTAAGCGTATATCCGGGCCAGATGTGGTTGGCGCCAATAAAGTCGGCCATGGTGTTGTTCTTGCCGTCGTTATGCGCAGGGAAAGTCACATCGGTATTTTTGAGCGATGTCAGGTCGCTGTCCTTTGCCGGAATTTTGTATGCAGGGATGGTGAAACCGCCGATTGTATGCTCGTCAATCTTCAGCGGATTATCTTTGCTGGGCAGGTTGAATGCCATTGTGACTGCTGTAAACAAAATGGCTGACAATTTGATGATCTGTTTTTTCATGTTGATTTAATTTTATTAGTATGATGTTAGCCACACCATTTTGGTGTGGTCAACATAAATACATCATGCAAAATTATTTCGAATAAAAACGAATATTGTCGAATTTCAGGACAAGATCACCTTTAACTCCTATATCAACAAATCTAAAGAAAGAAACCGCGCTTAAATTACACGTATTCCAGTCAGGATTATTTTTTATCAAAGGCAATTCAACTTTGTTCCATCCGTTTACCAAATCTATTTCAGGTAAATTCCAAGTAATTGCATTAAAATCACCATTATCGGAACTTGTTAAATCAATTCTTTGTAACGATCCAAACAGCGAAACATCATTTACATACAGGTCAAATGCTAAATAGCCGTTTTCTCGTGTTACCTCCGTATCAAAAGGCGCAAAGACTTTCTGCACTAAGAACAATTCCGGATTGTTACCTTCCACTTTTAAAGAGTAATTTCCTTCTTTTTTATCACTATCGTCAAGACTTACGGCAGTAAGGACGGTGATCCAACCGTCTAAAGACTCGCAATCCTCAATCACTTTTCCGGGAATAGGAATATCTGGTATGACATTCGAATTATCAATGGGCAATCGAATAGCTTGGCTATAGTTATGTTTCGCCTCATCAATTCCGGAAATCAAAGCGCCCACCTTGAAATAATAATCTTTTCCCGAAATTAAATTTTCAGTGGACATTTCAAGTTTGAAAGTTTGTTCCGGGTCAACCGTCGATCCTACATTTCCTCTTGTAACCATCTCGAATAAGTTGTTGCTTAAATGAACGCTTCTATCGGCATACAGAGCAACGGAAGCAACGGGATTGGTCGCGACTTGTTCTAATTTAAACGTACTTGTGACCACTCCTCTGATCTCATCAAAGGAAACATCGAGGTCACGAATACGGATGTAGGGAAGCGTCCGGAAATGATATTCCGTAGCCCCGTTTATGTTCATGGTAAGTATTTCGGATGGAAAAAAATTCCCCCGAAGCGCCTGGACTTCATAAATTCCTGAAAACAGGTTGTTTTCACGGAAAGTGCCATCTGAGTAAAAGGGGATTTGACGGGTATTAGAGTTTTTATACGCTAATTCTCTAAAATCGATACGGGAGCCGTTATACAAATCTTGCAGGATTGGTTCATTCGTCTCGGAGTCAATCACACTCCCAAAAAACTGTGCGTCGGGTGCTTTATAATTATCGAGATCACATGAACTCAAACAGATCATCAACAGGACGCATGTCGATAAAAATATTTTATTCTTCATATTGCTTCAAGTTTTATATATCAATATTGAGGATTTTGAATCAATTTGTTGTCGCCGATTCCGGGTATTCCTAAATAATAGGATCTCGGAGTAAAAGTCCAAGCCGTCGTTTGTGTGGCAATATACTGCCGGACAAATATGTATTTCATATTCCGTAAATCCAATATGGGAACAAGAGACGTTCTCCGCGTGTTATCGAATACTTTATGGTACTCTCTTCTACGAATCAGGTCCCAATGTCTTTTACTTTCATAAACCATTTCCACCCGTCGTTCACGAAGAACGTTTGCAAGCGTTAAGGAAATGTCCGTGGTATGGCCTGCCCGTTTCCTGAGGGCGTTGATTGCTTGAGCCGCTTTTGCCTGATCGCCCAGTCCGCTTTCGGCTACTGCCTCTGCATAGTTCAACAGCACTTCCGCATATCTGAAATCGATGTAATCGGTGGTGGATAGCCCCCAGCCATTAGCTTCAAGTTCAAGTGTTGTGCTGAGAAATTTTTTCATTAAAAAACCGGTAACTGTATGGTCGCCATTATGTAAAAATCCGGAATGCAATTCTGGTATGGATGCGCCATAAGTATAATAGGTGACACCATTCACAACTTCTTCGCCCGAACCTAAAATAACCGGCGTTCCATCCTGTCTGATGAACCCTCCCTGAATGACGATTTTGGTATTTTTCCACATTGAATTGGGAAGAATGATGGAGCCATGCATGCGGGCATCCCGGTCTGCGAAAATATCCAACGGGTTGTCAAAGGTAAGGTATGTTCTTGAAGCATTATACCCGCTGTAATTATCCGTTATTCCATCGGCGGTAGTTATAATGGGTGAAATCTGACCCGGTTTGGAATAACTTTCATAACTGTCAATCAAATCCAGCGTGGGGTTGATACGACCCGGCAGATTCCAGGAGCCTTTGGTTTGATTCGGTTGTGCCCATATGTCCTGGTTAGACCCCAGTCCCAAACCTTTAAGGTTAAAACCTTTCAAAAAGATGACTTCTTCCAAAGCATTGTTGGGAAATTCAAACAAAAGACGATAGTTTTCAGCCGCTTCTGTAGGGTTAGCCGGTGATGGTTTGTAAAGGTTGAAAGGTCCTTGATCCATGATCTCTTCTGCAGCTTCAATGCACAATCTGTAATACTCAAGTGCATCCTCCTGTGTCATTCCTCCAACTAACTTAGCATCAACGGCGGGTCCTGATAAAGGCGCTTCGTTCCAATACTTTGCCACCGATGCAGCATGAAGTGCTATTCTTGATTTCAGCGCTAATGCAGCCCATTTGGTAGCACGGCGTCCTTTCCCGTCGCCATCACCCAGAAATGAAGCTGCTGTATCGCAAGTCGCCAAAGCAAAATTCCATGTCTCTTTTTCGGTACTTCTGGGTACATTGAGCGCTAAAGAATCAGAAACGTCGGCAATGGAAGTGATAATCGGAACACCTCCATAACGCTTGGCTAAGGCATAATAGGTGTATGCGCGCATAAAATACGCTTCACCGTACAACTGTTGTCTCGTTTCCTCGCTTATGACTTTGATATCTGGCAGGTAACTGAAGAACAAATTGACATCCTGGTTGTATTTATAAGCCGACTCCCACCATGGATAAGAAAAAGCCCCGGTGCCTATTGTGAAATTCCACGAACCCGTTCCATCGTCGGTAATGGTATTTTCAAAAATTCCGTCATTATTACCGCCAAGATAATTAAAACCTTCCCTCGGCATGCAGTTAAAGTCTTCTACTGGCATATTACGGTATAGATTGGCTAAAAACGCTTCAATCCCTGCTTCACTGGCAAAAACTGCATCCGGCGTAATTTTATCGGTCGGATGTATATCCCAAAAATCACTGCATCCAGCCATTATGAAGACTGTGATCAGCAACACAAATAAATTTTTCATATATTCTCTTATTATATGATTAAAAATTAATACTTAATCCGAAATTGTAGGCTTTCATAAGCGGATAATTCCACGACGCATCAGCATCGCCTGCTATTTTTTCGGGGTCGAACATTTTTACATATTCGTCACACCAGGTATAAACATTGCTGGCGTCGAAAAAGATTCGTAAATTGGTCAAGCCTATCTTTTGGATATACCGTTGCGGTATTGTATAGCCTATGGCGATATTTTTGATACGAAGATAGGTGCAATTTTTTCGCCAGGCATCGCTGTCATAATACAAGGGTTCTGCCTGATCCGTTGTACGCATGGCAGGCCATTTTCCCGGTATCCATTCGCTGTTGGGATCGTATGGATCTGCTTTGTGCCATCTATCCATGAAATAGGCAGGCGTATTGGCATTACCCCAAAACATCGTGCCATATACTACGCCTATTCTTTTGGAAAACAATGCCGCTCCCTGAAACAGAACATTGAGGTCAAATCCTTTATAGGAAGCGCTAAGCGATAAACCGTAATTAATTTTCGGGGTTGCATCGTGAAAATTGGGACGCAGGTCACTAGCGTCAATGAAGTTGTCGCCGTTGACGTCTTCGTAAATAAAATCGCCCGGTAAGAGGTTACGGAATTTTGTACTGTTAAAAAGAGAGCCATTGGCGACTTCTTCTTCCGTCTGATACCTTCCGATTACACGATAATTCCATACCGTTCCCTGCCAGCGATCTACAGGATTTGACCTGTATTCGGAATATGAATTGGTATATGTCCCCTGTTCGACGTAATCCCACTTCCACCTTGAATAACAGAAATTACCGGATATCCTGTAATTCACTTCTCCGATAGTATTGTTATGTTCTATAACAAAATCATAACCTCTCAAGCGCAGGCTATTTAGATTCTCCTGCGGGAATGTACCCCCATACGTATTGGGAAGAGAAACATTCCGATAAGCAAGCAAACCGCTTTTGTCTTTTTGATACCAGTCAAAAGTAAAGGACAACCTGTTATTGAAAAAACTGAAATCAACGCCTATATCCGTCGTCTCAGAAGTTATCCATGACAGTTGTTCGTTGACAATTGCAGGCGTATTCAGCCCTAAAGTCGTTTTGCCGTCGGCAAATTCCCACCATCCGCCACCGGTAGTAAAACCCGGAACATATTGAAACGGATTTCCGACGTCTTCACCTGATTTTCCGTACGAAGCCCTGATTTTCATATTCGACAATACATTCGATGACCATGACATGAAACTTTCATCGGAGATACGCCATCCTCCGGATACGATCGGGAAAAAAGTCCATCGCTTGTCGGGATGATAACGGTACGAACCGTCGTAACGACCGGCAAATTCGATCAAATACCGTCCCTTATAGTCATAATTTATTTTTCCAACATACGACATGTTCCGCGTTTGCCATTCATTTCCGGTTGAAGTTGCGTCGGTTTCAGTTGCATAATCTATCTGGTCATTGGTAAAAAAATCAAAATATTTATTGATACCGGCATACCGTGCAGCTGCACTCCGCGCTTCATATACAAAAGTTACCCCGATGTTGTGCGCATTTTTGATGCTTTTTCTATAATCGACTTGCCCCAGTAACGTCAGATACCATTCGTTGTTATACCCATTATTGATCATAGAAGGGTCATACTGTTTGGAAGGTACGTATGTATCCGACGCAACATTATAATTGTATAAATCAAAGTCTTTCCTTACGGTTTTATTCATGGTATATATTTTGTCATACGCCCCTGTCGCTTTCAGTGTAAGTCCATCTATATAAGGAACATTGTAGCTCAACTCCAACAAGGTATTGTAGACATTGCTGTTTGCTTTGACAAAACCGGTAAGATCACTTGAAGAAAGCGCTACCGGATTTAAGATATCAACGCCAAATATATTGTTTAAATACATCGGATTGCCATTTGCATAAACAGGTTCGGTAGGCAATGCGGTGGTTACTCCGCGGAGTAATTGAGCAATACCGACATAATTACTGTTGTCCTGGTCGTTCATCACGGAGACATTCACCCTTGCCCGGATGCGGTCTGTAAGTTGCGCCGTAATGTTCGATAAGAAACTCAATCTCCGGTAATACAAATCGTTCGTCTTTAACAATCCGTTGTCAAACGCCCCGTTAAGATTGAGGAAATAGGTTACCTTGTTGGTTCCGCCCTCGGCTGACAAATTATATTCCTGACGATTTTGATACTTCCGGAAAGTATTTCCATACCAGTCAGTACTCTCATACCCCGGTCCGCCTTCTTTCCATTTTTCAAGTTCCTCTTTCGATATGAGCGAGCCCAATCCGATATTGAGTTCCGCTTCGTTGCGTAATGTCCAATATTCATAGGCATTACACATCCTCGGCATTTCGGTGGGCGTAGAAAAACCAATGTTAGTGGAAAACTGGAAATCAGTTTTCCCCGTACTCTTACCTTGTTTGGTCGTAACCATCGCCACGCCGTTTGCGGCATTCATACCATAAATGGCAGCGGATGCATCCTTCAATATTGAAATACTTTCAATAGCTGCTCCGTTTAATTTCATGAATACGGAGGCCGGTCTTTGAATCCCGTCTATTACAAATAACGGCGTTCCAAATCCGCGTACATTGATGGCATTGTCGTAACTTCCCGGCTGTCCGGTATTTTGACGAATATTAAATCCAGCTACTTTACCTTGAAGTTTTAGAGTGACGTCCGAGGTTGAAGTTATCTGAATTTCCTGCGCTTTGATCACACTGATGGACGCCGTCAGATTACCCGCTTTCTGCGTGCCATATCCAACCACCACCACTTCTTCAATCTGCTGGGTATCCTCGCTGAGGATAACATCAATGGTACGCTGGTCGCCCACTACAAATTCCTGCGTAGCATACCCCATAAACGAAAACATCAGCACAGCATTATCAGGAACAGTAATGGAATATGATCCATTTGTACCTGTTACCACACCGGTGGTTGTGCCTTTAACAACCACATTCACCCCAGGCAGGGGCTCACCGAGATTGTCGAATACCGTACCGGTGATACTCGTTCCTTGTTGTGCTAGCAAATGAAACATGCAAATTTGCATGATACATACGAAAAGAAAAAGTTTTCGTATGTTTTTCAACATGATCAATTTATTCATACATAGATAATTTAAATGGTTTATTGATGTAAAAAGCTTAATAACTTATTGAAAATAAGATAATTGAAAAATAAATTGGATAAAAAGCAGTCAAATAACAGAATATGTAACATTTAACTCTCACAAAAATGAAAACGATCAGTATACTTACCATGGTTCGTTAAAAATACGATAAAACATTGAGCGACAATCGTCTCAAATTCAATAAGTTCTTTGATCATCATGTCATTTAAATCTTGTTTGGCCTGATACCAGACACACAAATAATTCGCTGAAGCATAAATGAATTGAGTATCACTTCTTTAATGGATGTCATGAAAAATGAGATACCCACCCATTACATATTTTTTTTCTTATAGTGGTTAAGTATACACCACTTCGTCAATTTGTTGTACATCTTCCTTCATGGTCGGACTAATCTCGGTATGGTCTCCAACAGGAACTTCATATTTCATATATCCCACAAATGAAAACACTAACACTATATTGTCATTGCGAACGGCAATTGACAATGTACCATTTGAGCCTGTTACAACACCTGTTGTCGTGCCCTTTATCACAACATTAACTCCGGGGATCTGGCTCCAGTTACATCAGTAACGGGTCCCTTCACAGTCCGGCTTTCGGTTTGATAGATGACCGGTGAACTAAATTCCCGACCGGCAAAGAAATTGATTCGCCTGGATAACAGAAATATGCATATACTTAACGTAATATGAGTAAAATGTCGAATTGTATTTTGGATTTTTTCCGATATAATTTCATTTTTTCCATTTTATTTGTTAATATTTTTTATAAAGTGGAATCACTTTCTCACTTTGTGCGCGTGTGTTTTTATTTAATGGCTTGACCTCCTTTTTTATTGGGTTAAAATACTAAATATATATCAGTTAGATATACTTATTTTCTCTCCTGTTCGGTTCGACTCAAGTGACGCGGTAAATAATTGATGGCTCCACCGGGTCTCCTCAGGGGTGAGGTTGCCGAACGGATGCTCCGCTGTGTCGCCCGATAACCCATGCAGGAACGCGCCTATCATTTGTTGAAAAGCATCGGAAAATCCGAATTCGAAAATTCCACCTGTAATAGATGGTATGGCCGACTGGGAGCCGACATCTATTTTTGTCCAGCCTTGTTCTTTTCCATTTGTAGTAAGGTATTCAAAAGCCTTGGGGTTGTGTGTGGAGAATTTTGCAGAACCTTCCGTACCGTATACCTCGATGAACCAGGTGTTGGTCGCTCCCGGAGCCATTCTTTTCATTTCCACCGTCATCGAAAAGTCCTTGTTGGTGGCAGGATCGGTACACTTACAACTGAGAACCGCATTATCCCAGGTTTTACAAGGTACTATGCTTCCGTTCCCGTCGGGGCGGGTTTCGGCAATTTTTTGCAGGTCGGCATAAACGCAGTATGGCTTCCATCCCATATGGAACGGGATATGTAGCGTGTGCAAACCCAGATCGCCCATGCAACCGTATTCCCCGTTATACTCAACCATACGTTTCCAGTTGATGGGTTTAGCCAGGTCCATATCGCTCGAATGATGGAACCCTGCCCGTACTTCGATCAGTCGGCCGTACTTTCTTTCCTTCAGCCAGCCGATGAGTTGCTGGCAAGCCGGAAAATACGGAAACTCCGAACTGCAACGTACCACTACTTCGGGATTTTCGGCGATTGCTTGCATGATATTCTTATTGGCCGGATAGTCGATACCAAACGGTTTTTCCCCGAACAGATGCTTTTTTGCACGGATAATATCTACATAAAATTGTTCATGAAGATGATGCGGAACAGCGCAATAAATGGCATTTATCTTTTCCATGGCCAATAACTCCCGGTAATCGGTGGTTGCCAGCTCAATGGAGGGGTAATGATCGGTATACCATTTCCAGCTTTGCTCGTTCTTGTCGCAGATACCGGTCAATACGGGTACCGGACCCTCGGTGAGCAGATGGTGCCAGCGCGAAATTGCGCTGGCAAATTCCTTACCCATCAGCCCCAATCCTATAATACCAATATGGATTTTTTTTCTTTTCATGGCCTACGTCAACTTTAAACTAACTTTAAACTTCAAACTCGAAACCCGGAACTCGAAACCCGAAACCTTTTACCGGTATCCGAATTCTTTTTCAACCTCGGTGATGGCATCTTCGATCATGTCTAGTCCCAACGAAGCATACTTTTCATCCATGATCAGCGGCGGCGACATCCGGAGAATATGTCCGGCAGGTATCCAAGCCAATCCCTTACGGAAGGCTTTTTGGTAAACCAATGTTCCAGCTTTTTCGAATGGTTCTTTCGTTTTCTTATCCTTCACCAGTTCCATCCCTAGCAAAAATCCTTTCCCTTTGACATCACCAATGATCGGGTGCTCTTCTTTCATTTTGGTCATCCTTTTCATGAAGAATTTACCAACGTTACGTACATTTTGCAGGATATCCTCTTCTTCGATTACCTCAATTGAAGCTAATGCTGCTGCACAAGCCATTGGGTTTCCACCATAGCTGGACGAGGCGGATATTTTTTCAAGCGCCTCACCGTTTTCTTCTTTCACCACCATTGCCGTAACCGGGAAACCGTTGCCGAATGATTTTCCGAAAGTGACAATATCCGGGATAACGTCCCAATGAGTCAGGGTAAGCCATTCACCTGTACGGCCCATACCTGCCAATACCTCATCGTCATAAAGCAGGATATGGTGCTTTTCGCAAAGTTTTTTGAGTTTCGGGAAAAAGTCTTCCGGCGGGAAAATACTTCCACCCCAGCCTTGCACCGGTTCCAATACAAATGCTGCAACATTGCCTACCGTACCTTCCAAAAGAAAGTTTTCGTAGAACGAGATGTATGCATCCGTATCGATGGTTCCATCCGGCTTTGTCCAAAGGGGACGATACGGATCGGGGCGGGGTACCATGTAAAATCCTGCCGCACGTGTAGCACCATAACTATGGGTTTGTCCACGGTACATCTGTGCACAACTGACGGAAGCCATCGTTTTGCCATGAAAATCGCGATAACCCGAAATAAATTCGTGCTTACCACTGATGGCGCGTGCTGCCCGTATGGCAGCTTCTACAGCAGTGGTTCCATCCGAATACAATTGTATAGCATTCAATTTTCCGGGTAAGATCGAAGCCATCTTTTCCATCAACTTTTCCTTGACAGGAGTGGTAAAGTCATGGATGTTCATGAGCTTTTTCGACCAAAACGAAATTGCCTCGGAAATTTTCGGGTGACAATGTCCCAGTGAAGTGACATAAATACCTGACGAGAAATCAAGATATTTGTTCCCATCCACATCCGTAAGGGTGATTCCGGAACCATGATCAAAACAAACAGGGAATAATTTAACCTGTGAACTTAGCCCTTTCATATACTTTGAAGTGTTCTCATGCATCACTTGCGACTTTGGGCCCGGGGTTTCAGTGATCAGCTTAGGAATCCCCACCGCTTCTTCTTTCCACCAATTTTTTGACATACAGTTAATTTTATAGATGATGTTTTTATTCACGATTGAATGGTACAAATATATTCATAAACATTCATATTTGATCATATTTAAATGTTAAATAAAGTTAATAAATGTTAATATATGCGATATAAATTTAAAATATTTGTACTATATATTTAGTATACAATTATTTATATATTATGATTTAATCGATCAATATAATCACATTAGTTCAATATGATTTTTATCATAGTTAATATAATTTGCAATAAATCAAATAATTTCATATATTCTCAAAATTATTGTAGTGAATTTTTTTACCTATTTTCCAATATAATTACCACATTAGATATTAAAATGAACATTGTTGATAAAATTTTGCAAAATCGTTCAAATTGTTAAATATCTGCTGTACCTTTGAACTGGAATTACGAAATAGGCATAGGTGCTGGTAAAAGCCTACATATTGCGTTATGCCTTGTTTTTATTTATCTAATCAACCTAAACCATGATATCCGAGTTACGAAAAGAAATAATCCTTGATACCCTTAATATAAATGGTATTTTGTATACACATGAGATTATGAAAAAATGTAATGTCTCTGAAATTACCATTCGCAGGGATCTGACCGAACTGGAAGCTAAAGGATTATTGATCCGAACCCATGGAGGCGCCATTAAATCCAAAGCAACTGAGACGTTGTTTACTTACGACCTTAAGATCAATCAGAACCGACAGAATAAAGAAGCGATCTGCCAGTTGGCCACCAACTATATAAATGAGGGTGATATTATTTTTATAGATTGTGGCACAACTCTTTCATTGATCATACAATATATTGCCAGGTTCAATAATTTGACTGTAATTACAAATTCTCTCCCGGTGATTTCGGAATTGATCAAATTTTCCAACATTCGATCATCCTTGATCGGTGGAGAAATTGCCAATGAGCGTCAAGCCATATACGGCCCCATTGCTGAAAATAATATCGGTATGTACCATGCCAATAAAGCATTTATAGGAGCCGACGGGGTTTCTTTGAAGAATGGATTAAGTTCGTATGATGAAAAAGAAGCGGCCATCACACGGAAAATGATAGAAAATTCGGATGAGGTATTCCTTTTGTGCGATTCGTCGAAAATCGAAAAAAATTCTTTTGTGAGGTTCGCCTCTATTGCTAAGATACATCACCTGATCACCGACAAATTGATATCACCGGAACAAATGAAATTATATAAGGACTTTGGTGTAGATGTAATATTTTCATGATCATGATAACATTCCTTTATTGGTCACAGGTATAGTTAAAACTATGCACTTTAGTGCATTTAGCTTTCAGCTTCTAAAAATCTTACCTTTGCCCTATGGAATATCAACGAGCCAATGGACATACAGTCTCTCTCACTTGACAGCTCATATTGTATGGGTTACCAAATACCGTTATCCGGTTTTGACGGGCGACATCAAAATTCGTTGTCGCAGCTTGCTGATTCAGGTGTGTGAAGCAGAAGATGTTCAAATACTAAAAGGGGTTGTATCTAAAGATCATATACATATGCACATAGAATATCGTCCTTCACAGGATTTGAGCACTTTGGTGAAGCTGATGAAAGGACGGTCATCAAAGAAGTTGCAGATGGAATTTCCGGAATTACAAAAGCGTTATTGGGGTCGTCATTTTTGGGCCATAGGTTTTGGATGTTGGAGTACGGGCAATGTAACCGATCAAATGGTTAATGAATATTTAGAACATCATCGTAAACCAGACGATCAAAGTGGGGATTTCATCATTGGGGATTAGTGTATTGACTTTCAGTCAATCTCCTTTTCTTCCAACCTATGGACTTTTAGTCCATAGTGGTTGAGTTATTTATATGTCATTCTTCTACAAAAATTTAGTTGAGTTCTAACACTCACATTTTAAGATGATAAAATTACTTCTTACATGAGTTATTTGAACAATGTAAACCGCAGACAAACAGCGTTATATTCAGCCAGTCAACGACACTAAATTGCCGTATTTTGCATCGTTTCCAATGGGTAACGATTTGGAGATGGAATGACTGCCGTAAACCGCTGAAAACTGCTTTTGGGCTATTGGGCACAGGAAGACATCCGAAGCCAATCGCGTGTGATTTCCAGTTCGTTACCTCTATTTTCGTTCTTTCTCTTTTTGCACCTCTTGTTTTTGTATTACAAAAACCCTCGCTTTCCCTCCCGGGAAAGGAAAATCGCTCCCGTTGGTCGGCAATTTTCATGGTAGAAAAGGATAAAAATAACGGTAAAAAACGAGCGGCAGGACGACCTGTTAAAAGCTCCACGCAACGGAAAGAACGGTTGGTCAGCCTCCGTTTTTCCGAGATGGAGTACTACGCCGTCAAGCGAAGGGCAGCCCAAGCCGGGTTGTCTTTCAGCGCCTATTGCCGTTCCGCCGTCCTCCACTCGAAAATTGCCGAAGCCGTGAAAAAGGAAGACATGGATTTGCTCCGTAAACTCTCCGGCGAAGCCAACAACCTGAACCAACTGGCACACCAGGCCAACGCCAACAGGATGTACCGGCTATCCGGCGAAATACTGGAAACATTGAC
>JAVBNI010000050.1:0-36456 GCA_031551645.1 Bacteroidales bacterium
AAAATGTCCACTTACAGGGGAAAGCTATTTTTTCGGCTAATGCAACATGCTGTGGATACAACACCCTCCAGTTTTGATGATCTCACAAATGAAACACACTCATTGTGAGGAAACTTGCTTGTTGTGGATAAGCAGTTTAAAAATATCGATTTTATAGGCGAAAGTACTTAATGGACATCAAAGACAAAAGCTCCGTCGCGGCTTATTCTATGGCATTTTACTCCTGCTGTCCTGCAATCTTCTTCCCAACGGTCGCTTCTGTTCAATGAGTTAGAAGCATCAATAACTATTATTTCCGGATGATATGCCTGAACAATCTGTTCGATCCGGGCATTTACATTTTGCGCCAACACGACGATATTAACCTTGACAGTGTGTGTCCCTACATCCTGCGGTGGGTATTCCCTGGTAAAGATTGCCAACTGTTTGTTTTCGAATTGTATAAAATTAGCAAACAAATATAGGCCAGGTATATATTCGTCGATTCCCGTCCGATGGAGCGAAGATTCAAGCGAATTGAGATGCGCTCCGCCCAAATGCATGGCAATGCGCTGATCGGCGGTGGAACGTACCGGATTGAAGGAAGGTTTCCGACTTTCGTACCAAACCTCGTTTTGATGACCATCGATGAACATAAACAAGCTGTTGTTCTGTGCATTTAGAACCATCATCTGTTGTCGCGATAAGTCATGATAATCACGAACAACAGTTCCTGCAAGCCAGATCAAACATATTCCGAGGGTAGAAAATAGATATGCCTTACGCTTCAACAACAGCCATACGCTAACAGATGCTATCAACATAAACCATAACCATATCTCCCAACTTTGGAAACGCACACCGGTTATCAGACTTCCAGGTAATTTTTCGATAAAGAAAATGCATGTATTGAGGGTATATAGAATCTTGTCGAACATCCAGCCACACCATTCCAGTAGCTGGGAAACAGGAGAGAGGACAAATAATATCAATGCGCCATATATGATGACCGAGGCTGCAGGAATGACAATAAAATTTGACAGGATGAAATAAATCGGAAACTGGTGAAAATAGTAAAGTGCCAATGGCGCTGTCCCGATTTGCGCTGCAAGGGATACACAGGTAAGACTCCAGGCCTTGTCAAACAATATATGATCAAACGATAACAACGGGTATAGTTTCGAATGAAAAAACACAATGGCTATCACTGCCGTATAAGAAAGCTGAAAGCCCACATCATACAAGATCATCGGATTCAAAAGCAGCAATATAAATGCAGAAATAGCAATACTGTTGTATATGTATGCTTTACGGTAAAGCGCCTGGCCAATGACAATAACAGAAAACATCGTTGCTGCGCGTTTCACCGAAGGCGGGAGGCCGGTGATAAAAGCATACAGCCATAAAACGGCCAGCATGACAATGGCAAACAACCATTTTCTCCGATGTAAAAAGGGGATCAGCTTCAGTAAGAATTCAAGAACAAAATACAATATACCGACATGCAATCCTGAGACTGCCAGGACGTGCATCGCGCCGGAAGCAGAGTATGCCGAACGCAAGTCATCACTCAGGTCGGCTTTATAACCTAAAGTCAAAGCAGAAGCTACAGCCAGTTCATTTCCTTCAAGACCTGCTTCTTTGAATATATCCAGCAAACGGTATCGTATCCGATTCGACAGGTTTACCAACGGTCCTTGTGCGTATGTGCCGATACGCTGCCATTGTCCGCTTTCAATAAAGGCGCTCCGTGCAATGTCGCGTTTATTCAAAAAGCCCCGGTAGTCAAATTCATAAGGATTTCCGGCATTGACGACAGGTTTTACCGTCGTTTTGAACAACAATAAATCGCCCTGGCGGATATTTTTCGATTGGGCATCTTTACGGATGTAGGCCATGATTTTTTCCTGACGTTGTGTGCGAGAACTGTCAGAAATGTATTCCTTCAACAGGATTGTAGCCTTCATCGAATTTTCGCGCTCTACCGGTGGTTCTTCCACCACTGCCAAATAAACGCCTTGTTCTGTTTGCTCCGAAGGATGAAACCGGTGCAGCGACACTGCACATACCCCCATGACAAAAAGTAACAGATAAAATAATGATCCATATATCCATTCAAAATGGTGCAATACTAATTTTTTCCATTTCCATTGCAGACAAAACAACGTAGCAGTCAAAATGATACATGCAAACAAACACATGACTGCACCGCAAGTCAACTGAAAACCCAGAACAATTCCTCCAATGAACGGCAGTAAAAACCGGAAAAACGGTGTTTGATGGAAAAAGACGGGCAACATAGTAATGGAGAATGGAGAATGGAAAGTGAATATAGTGTTTAGTTAATTGAAAGTGATGTTATGAAAATCCATAATTAACTATAAATATGCGTATTGAAATTCTTAATTTTTAACTCTTAATTGGCTTCGCCGAGCTAAAGGTTCTTAATTCAACGACAGTGCCTGTGCAAAATATATAAAAGGGTAGCGTTGCAAATTTGCAGCACTACCCTTTCATGATGATAAAATCAATGCTATTTTTTATTTCAACCCTGGCAGCAGCTTCGCAGCCCGACAGGTTGAGAACTTAACAACATTGATATACTGATTAAAAATTCTGGTGCTCGTTCAGCATTTTGAAGAGCTTATCCAGTTTGGGTGAAAGGATGATTTCAGTCCGGCGATTTTTTGAACGTCCATCGGGCGTTGCATTATCGGCTACCGGGAAATACTGGCTGCGGCCCGACGGAATAATCTGGGCGGGATTCACTTTGTATTCGGTTGTCAGGATACGTACCACCGATGTTGCACGGAGCACGCTCAAATCCCAGTTATCGGTAAACCGGCTGGTTTTAATGGGGACATTGTCAGTATGACCTTCGATAAAAATATCAATATCTGGTTGTTTGATCAACACGTCGGCTAACATGGCAAGCGCTTCCTTCCCACGCTTGTCGACATCAGCGCTACCCGATTTGAACAAGAGTTTATCCGACATGGCCACATATACTTTACCATCTTTCATCTGAACGGTCAATTCGTCAGAATTGAAGCTCACCAACGCGTCGGTTACCTGGGTAAGCAAGTTATTTACCAAGTCGTTTTGCTTCTGTATGATGGATCTCAAATCATTGATGGTGCGTTCGCGTTCAGCCAATGCATCCATTTGGCTTTTTAGCATTGCATTCAGTTTTTCCTGTTGGCCCAGGTTGGAAGAAAGAATTTTCTTGTGTTCACGTAATTGTTTGCCGATACGTGCCGTATCCGCTTCCAAACCAGCTTTGTCCGCTTCCAGTTCGGCCAATTTCCTGTTTTGGGTTTCAATGGTTGCCGTCATTGCCTTGACTTGCTCCTCTGCTTTGAGGCGACCATTTTCCGACGCCACAAATTTTTTCTTTCCCACGCAGGAACCAAGCATGACAACAACAAGTAACAGTACAAACGGTCTAAATAAAAGTGTCTTCATGAGCGTTTAATTTAAATGGTTTTAAATATTTGGTTTTTAAACTACTTCGAGTTGAGAATTTTATCGTATTTCGAAATGTTGGACGGATCTATTTCTTTTAAAATTTTGACCACTCTTGTTTTCTCTTCCGAGGGCGAATTACTGAAAAGATCAACCCATTCATTCGATTTGGCATCATAGACAATTTGCAACAGAAACAAATACGGATCCGGCTTACGACGGTAAACATCCTGTAACAGCTTTAGATAATCGGCAATGTCGCTGCGCGCCTCATTGGGACGATCACTCATCCGGTCCAGCCCCAAACGATGATATTTGTATGTAAATTCACGCACTCCACGGTAACGGTCATCCAATAAGTTTTGTACCAGCCAGTAACGATTCCGATAAGAACCTTCGTATGCACGCCAGCCTTTTTCGCTTGTTTTCTGCGCATTGGTAACAACAGTTTCAGCTTTTTGAAAATAAGGCGTCCCTGCATTGAGCGAAAATGAGTCATAATCCAATCCCAATATGATGTACACATAAAAGGCGATGACGGAAGTTAGATTTGATTGGAACGTTACATCACTGAATTCCAATGGCTCACCTTCCACATATGTGAATTTCAAATCCTTATCCTGAAAGTTAATCATTGTTGTATTGTAGACGGAATTGAACACCGGGCGACGCGATTGTACCTGAAGCGTCCCGTTGAACTCATTTCCAGTCATACTTGTAATGTTAAGCATCATATTGCATTCGATGCGCTCCTCTGTAGTATAAGCGTTGTTGGTCCAAACACGAGTGTTTACAAATTCGTAAAGTGCTGTTTGTAAGGCCTCTGTTACACTTTTGTTAGAACCTTGTATCTGGGTGGTGACCAATTGTATGTTACAACGTAACTCCTGTGCATTAACAAGGAAAGGGATGATTGTCAATACAAAACAAAAAATAATATGCCGGACATTACTTTTCATCAGGAAAATAACTGACCAATTTGTCAATAATATCTTTTGCAACTTCCGTTTTGTTCCTCAAATCGAAATTCTGCGATTGATCATCCGAATCAATGATGGTTATCTTATTGGTGGCGTACCCGAAACCTGCCCCGGCATCGTTCAGGGAATTAAGCACAATAAAATCGAATTTCTTTCTTTTTAATTTCCGGATGGCATTTTCCGTTTCGTTGTTTGTTTCGAGGGCAAAACCAGCCAATACTTGTCCCGGCTGTTTCATTTCGCCCAATTTAGCCGCAATGTCTTCCGTCGGAACTAAATCCAGTTGGTAATGTTGTTTTTCCTTTATTTTCTGGGATTGTATTTTCTCCGGAGTAAAATCGGCCACAGCCGCAGCCATGATAGCGGCGTCCATTTCGGAAAAATACTCAACTGCAGTCTGATACATATCTTTGGCAGTCTGTACATTAATCTTTCTGATAGATGGATGTTTGGGAGTCAAAACCGTAGGCCCACTGATTAAAAGTACCTCTGCACCGCGTTGTGCCAATTCTTCGGCCAAAGCATAACCCATTTTTCCCGATGAATGGTTCCCGATAAAACGTACGGGGTCAATCGGTTCGTAGGTTGGACCTGCAGTTACCAACACTTTCTTATGGTGACAATCACTTGGAGAAAACAGTCCTGCAATGTTGCGGACAATGACTTCGGGTTCTTCCATGCGTCCTTTACCGTCAAGGCCACTGGCAAGTTCCCCGCTCGACGGCTCGATGACATGTATGCCCCGTCCTCGCAGGGTTTCGATATTCTGCATAGTGGCCGGATGACCGAACATATCCATATCCATTGCCGGAGCAATAAAAACCGGACAACGGGCGGAAAGATAAGTAGTAAGCAATAAATTATCCGCTACACCGGTTGCCATCTTGGCAATGGTATTGGCTGTAGCGGGTGCAACGAGAAAAACATCGGCCCATAGCCCCAAATCTACATGGCTATTCCAGGCGCCATTCTCGGGATCGAAAAAATCGACTAATATTGGATGTTTTGAAAGGGTCGCCATTGTAAGCGTGGTGATGAATTCTTTAGCCAATGGGGTCATGATTACCCTTACATCGGCTCCTTCCTTCACCAATAAACGAACAAGCATAGCTGCTTTGTATGCCGCTATGCTTCCCGTAATACCTACAATGATATGTTTCCCCTTGACTGTCATTGCTTATTCGCTTCCGAACCTGTGGTGGGGTTGCGATAATAAACCTCACCGTCCAGGTACTCCTGTAGAGCAACCAACGACGGTTTGGGTAATTTTTCGTAAAAACGGGATATTTCTATCTGTTCCCTGTTTTCAAATACTTCTTCGAGATTGTCCGTATAACTTGAAAATTCTTCCAATTTACGATTCAGTTCCTGTTTGATTTCAACACTTACCTGATTGGCACGTTTTGAAACGATAACAACAGTTTCATAGATATTACCCGTCGCGCCGTATAATTTATCCAAATCGCGGGTAATAGTGGTAACAGGTGCTTTTGATTTTTTAAAATCCATATTAATGATCAATTATTAATTTTTCAGTTCTTAAATAAAAGGCTTCCAGCCTTTTTCAATTATTTTCAAATTCGTTTATTCATCCAAATCATCCGTAGTGCCTCTTGCTTTCAGATAACGATCCGATCTTTCATACATCTGCTGGGCTTCTTTGGCATAACGACTTTTGGGAAACTCAGCGATGAAGGAATAGTACTCGTCCACTGCTGACTGATAACGTTCTTTTTGCTTGACTATGATGCTGTTTTCAGCCAATAAATAACTCGATTTCAACAACAGATACATCAATTCCTCCCGGTATTTGGTTTCGGGATAATCGTTCAGGCTGTTATTCAAAGCACTGATTGATGCTTTATAGTGGCTGAGATTATAATATAATCTGGCTGTAAGATATGATTTATCTACCAACTTATCTTTAAGCTCAGTCATATATTGCTCACATTCACCAATATATTTGGAGTTGGGGTGACGCATCTTAAATATCTGGAACGATTCCAGCGCCGCCATAGTCATTTGCTGGTCCAATTCCGCACGCGGACTCTGCATGTAGTAACAATATCCTGTAAGGTACTCACATTCTTCGGCAAACGGCGATTGAGGCATGTTCTTAAAATGCGTGCTAAAATAATGCGAAGCGGTGAGATAATCTTTCTGTTTGAAATAACTCATTGACTGGTAATACGACACTGTGTCGGCTTTATTGGTGCCACTGTATATGCTGACAAGGTCGTCAAACAATTGTCCTGATCTCACAAAGTCGCCCCTTTCATAATACTGAAAAGCTCTACGGTATTTCAATGGGTAATCGGTGCTCTTACGTAATTTTTCGTATTGGCTACACGATGCAAAACCAATTATAACAATGATCAGACAAAAAAATGATTTCTTCATTATCCGGATATATTGCGGGCAAAAGTACAAAAAAATGATTTACAAAACTCAGAAAGTTTATTTCTTTCGTTGTAAAACGGTAAAAGTATTCATTTTAGTATCATGCAAAGCAAAAATATCTGGCTCTATTTTTGATGGAGAACCCTGAAATTTTTAATACACGCATTTATGTCTTGTCTTGGCAATATTATCTGGTTGTTGTTCGGCGGTATATGTATCGCCCTGGAATATGTGGTGGCCGGTTTGATCTACTGCATTACAATTATCGGTATCCCATGGGGTATCAAGTGTTTTCATCTGGCCGGACTGGCTTTATGGCCTTTTGGTCGTCAGGTCGTATCACATCCTCAAGCCAGTGGCTGCCTCAACACTTTAATGAATGTTATTTGGATTTTTATCGGCGGCATATGGATTTGCCTTTCCCACCTGTTTTGGGGGTTAATATTGTGTATCACCATTATAGGTATTCCTTTCGGACGACAACATTTCAAGTTAGCCGGATTTTCATTGGCTCCTTTCGGAAAGGACGTGATTTAGAAGT
Organism: Bacteroidales bacterium; assembly: GCA_031551645.1. Classification (GTDB taxonomy): domain Bacteria; phylum Bacteroidota; class Bacteroidia; order Bacteroidales; family UBA4181; genus JAIRLS01. The sequence continues at coordinate 7,366 of JAVBNI010000050.1, forward strand.
AAACCCCAATCAACATAACGAAAAAAACCTAACAGGTAATAAAAATCTGTTAGGTTTTGTGCACCAAAATTACATTGAAAAACAACCCTAATAGCCAATTGGCAATACACTCAACTGTTTTATTTTATCCAAATCCGTATAATCATATTGATATAATCCGTCATCGGCAATCATCATCAACACATTATCAAACGGAATAACATCGAACCCGTCCATACCCGAATAATGCGCCAGGCGATTGGCCATGAGGGTTTGCGGATCACTGGCGTTGTATATCTTCAAACCATCGTCGCAAAGGAACAAGGTGCCATTATCGATACCCAACCCTTTGGGATTGGTCATGGCGTAAGTAACAATGTGTCTCGGGTTTGTAACATCACTTACATCGTATATGATCAGGTCGTTGTTGGTTTGTCCGCATGCATTACCCGAGTGTATCGTAACATACGCAATATCATCTTCCACCACTACCGGATCGCAGCCAAAAATATGCCACACAGCCCTCACAAATTGCGGTTTCAGCGGGTCGGCTACCGAATAAATCATCATCCCGGTGGGCGTTCCCATGAACATATTGTCTTTGTAACTGAAAATGGTTTCTACATCTCTGCCGATATATAGGTTATCAGCTGCTTTTTTAGGTTCGCTGCCACTCAAGTCAATAATATTCATGTAGTTGTTGATAACTGAATATAAATAATCCTTGTACAGCGCAAACCGCGACATGGAACCGTTGACACCCGTGCTGCTACTGCCGCGGCTACCCGAACTTTCGGCAGATGCATAAGCTATCTGGTCGAGCTTGTTGCCTCCTCCCCACCATCCACCTGTTTCGTATGTGTAGGTTTCGGTCCTTGCGTTTAATTTCCAGCCAACAATCACACCTTTAGTGCTTGCATCGTTGTTATAACACAAATTGTAATCATAGCCATAGCCGTTATCAGGAATCGGTAAGGCGCCCTGAAAAACATTTTCCAGGCGTCCTTCTAATTTCGGACTGGCCGGGTTATCGATGTTGAACCACACCAGGTCGATGTACGAATCGGCGTAGAGTTTACCGTTGCGGATTGCCAGGTCGGCATTGCCCATCAGTTCGATAAACCCGACATTCTGCGGATTCGACGGGTTGCTGTTGTTGACAATGTGAATGCCTTTTTCGGTTTCGGAAATGAAAATATATCCTTCATAGAAACAGATTTTTCCGTAATTTTTAATGGTTTCGACCTTGGTGGTTACGCTTACTGATTCACGGAATGCTTTTGCCGACATGAAAACCGGCTCGTTGATCATATAAGTCACCGTTTCGGAAACTTTGTCGCTACAACCGGACAATGCAATGATGCCGGCATACAATACAAATAATACTTTTTTCATGTTTTATATATTTTAAAATTCATAATTCAATCCCATATTAATCCCGATGGTTAACGGCCATTCGGTACGTATACTGACCGGTTGTTCGTTATCAAAATAGTAGGACAAGCGGGGTTCGAGGTAAAATCCAAAGCCCTTGTCGAAACGATAATTGACTCCCAACGCCCCGTTGAATGACCATTGAAAGCCATCGACAGAAGTTTTCACGACCGTGGTACGAATTTGGTCTGATTGTCTGTTTTCTTGGGTATATGAGACTCTTAACCCCTTTTCGAGCATCATGCCGCCTGAAAGATAGATTTTCCAATTAGGCTTGCTATCCCAAAGATATACAACCAGATTTACCGGAATGCCCAGATAATGGAGGCGTTGCTGCACATGGTAACTTGACCAGCTCAAATTAGTTGGAAGATAAGTATACACCAATCCACTTTCCACACCCCAATGTTTTTCCCATTTTTTACGTAACGTAAATCCGAAGGAAAGAGGTATACCACAATCTATATCGGAAAAATCCTTGGTACTCATACCATCAAATGATCGGATATTACCTGAGAGTTCCGTTGCATATTTATTTCCCGGCATAAAATCTGCATATTGGTCCGGATAAGGAACCTCGTCCCCAAAATCACTGGTAGAACCACTCCATCCAAAAGCCGCAGCAACGATCCATTTACCGTTTTTCTTCTGTACAGGCTCATCTTCAGGATCATCAGCCACCAATGACACATCAAGTTTTACAGGTTTATCGATATCCGCATGGGAATCATTTATGGAATCCTGAGCGTTCCATCCATCATCCGAGACTATCTGCACTACTTGATCGGTTGTTTGTGAACTGTCTGACAATATTTCCTCAGATATGTCTTTGGAATAAGTCATTTCTTTCTTTGGTATTCCTTCCGGAGAATACTGTGTTTTTTTTGTGTTTGTTCCGGATAATACCGAAGATATATGTACATCAGCATCCGATTGGGTATCCCGGCTATCCGTCACTTGCAGATTATCTTTTTTCAAACGTATATCTTCATCCGCAGAAAATTCTTTATTTTCAATCGTTCCATTATCTGTCAAAACCTGCCACGAGGCAACCGTTTCGGCAGTATCATTAACGGAAGGCCAGGTTACTACTACCAATAAAGCAATTGTGGCAGCTGCCGCCATTACGCCTGTGCTCCAAAACCATATGGCTTTGAATTTCTTTTTCCTGCTCAGGCGTTGTTCTATTTCGTTCCAGTCATTACCATCAACGGTTAACCGGTAGTTTTCCAATTGCCGCCGGAACAATTCGCCTAATGCATCGTACTGTTCGTTATGGTTTATACTGTCTAACATATCTCACTGATAAAAAACACTTCCATTCTCAATGTAAAAGAATGTTTACTTTATATGACGTTTTCAAATATTTATTTAATCCTGACTTCATGCACTTTCAACTGCCTACTGACACACAATTCAAAAATTCAAAGATTTCAAAATTCAACTGCCCACTGCCTACCTAACCACCCCCCACTACTGCTTGCCAGCTATTTACCTTTTCTATAACCATTTTCCGCAGTATCTGCCGGGCCCTGGCATATTGAGAACGCGATGTACTTTCGCTGATATTCAACTCTTCAGCAATTTCCGCATGTGAATATCCTTCAATGGCGTACATATTGAACACTGTTCGAAAACCGTCAGGAAGAGTTGACACACAGGCAAACAAATCGTCGGAAGAAAGATGTTCAAACACCGAAATATCTTCATTTTCAATTTGACAATCAATAATTTGCACATCCAAACTATATCGTAAAGCATCGTTCCGGCGAAGGTGTTCAAGGGCCGTTGTCACAAAAATCCTCCGTATCCAACCCGAAAACGAACCCGAGCCGGAATAAGTTTGGATTTTAGTGAACAATTTGACGAATCCGTCATGCAACAAATCGCGTGCTGTCTCTCTATCGCCAACATACCTTTGACAGACGCTCATCATCAATGCCGCGTGTTGCTCGTATACTTTTTTTCGAGCCCACGATTCGCCACGTATGCATCCCTCAATCAGCTGCCTTTCTTCCATTCATTTTTTTCTAATACATAGATGCAAATCTATATGAAAACGCTGCATGCAATTTAAAAAAAATTGCATAAAAAAAGTTAATAAGCCCTAATATACTGTTTGACAATTTAATAAAAATTTACAATTTGGGATCTAAAATAACCAACACAATCATAAAACACATTTTCCACACCCGTAAATAGTTTTTGTATTCGTGTATAAGGAGAGAAGGCGATATATGACCCGTAATATATTGATTTCCCATTTAATTAAGATGAAAAGACAGGCTACTTATTTGTAAAATCATTCAACTCGCATCCACAAGAAAAATATTTTCTGTATTTTTCGAAATAAGATATCCGGAAAGTTACCTCTTGGATTTTGTTATTAGAAAACAAAACCAAGTCATACATAAGCATTTGATGATTGAACACAACCTATAAATATTAAAAACAAAAAAATTAATACCTTTTGTAGAAACTTTTTTGATTGTTCCTTGTTATAATTTCAGAATAACCAAAATAATTTAAATAATAGTCATGAAAAATCTTATCGTAATGTTTATTGGAGCGTTTGTAATTATGGCAACCTCCTGTAGTCCGGGTTTCACTGTTGTAAGAAGCACGGCTTATGACCCGTCAGTACTCACTCCTGGTAAAACTTTCGCTTTTATCGAATCGGAAGGTAAATTGCCAGCCGGTATGGTAGAATCGGATTATCAAACCATTTGTAAGGCCATTGCCGATCAATTGATCGCCCGGGGTCTCAAAGCGGACAAAAATGCAGATTTATTATTGAAAATAGGAGTTACTGAAGGGACAGAAGTTACTACCAAAGACGCCATTCCCGGTTGGGCGCCCTATTGGGTTGGGCCTACTGCTTCCATGTATCGCAGTTATTATGACAACGCCCAAATTATCGACAATATTTCTTTGAAAGGATACCTCTTGTTGGATATGATCGACACCAAGACTGATAAAGTAGCGTATGACGCAGCTGTAAGCGGCGACGTTGGTCAAGGAAACCTGTTGAAGGAGATTCGTACTCCTTCTTCTATGACAAAAGTAGCCGAAGGCCTTTTGAAAAAATTCCCTGTTGGTTTGCCTAAAAAATAGCATCAGGAAGTCACGAAACTTTCCTTGTTAAAAGAAGTTAATGTTTGTTAAAGCGGGCACAGTTGTCCGCTTTTTTTGTACATTGCATCGTTCGTTTTTATGCACAAATGCAAGTATTTAGCTGTTAATCAGTTTAAATAACGAGTATCAGATTAGATGCATCATCCAAAATTTTGTATAAAAATTTTCAAGGGTCTATTTCCTCAAATCAAAAAGTAACCAATTATCAATATCATGAATACCAATTCTGTTAACCGTAGAAATTTTCTAAAGCTTTCGGCAACTGCTGGAGCTGCGTTGGCTCTTTCTCCTGCAAGCGTCCAGGCGAACGAAGTCAGTATGCTGAAAACCAAGATACCGGTACGTACCTTAGGCCGGACAGGTATCAAGATTCCGGTACTAAGTATGGGTGTGATGAACGCAGACAATCCTGCCGTGGTAAAAGCCGCATACAACTCTGGTATTTATCATTTCGACACTGCCAACGGATACCAGAATGGCAGGAATGAAGAAATGCTGGGTGAGTTTTTTGCCGACAAACCCCGCTCCTCTTTTGTCATCGCGACAAAAATCAAGGCAAATCAAGGAGACGACGCTGCCACACAATTCCTCGAAAAATTTGAGACCAGCCTGAGACGACTCAGGATGAATTATGTAGAAATTCTTTACTTTCATGCTATCAATAAAGTCGATGATGTGAACTACGCTCCCATTGTGGAAGCTATGGTCAAGTTAAAAAAGGAAGGACGTGCGAAATTCTTAGGTATATCGACCCACAGCAATGAACCTGCAATCATCGATGCCGCCGTTGCCAATGGAAATTACGATGTAGTGCTTTCTGCCTATAATTTCCGCAAGGATAACAAAGATGAATTGAATGCAGCCATCGAACGCGCAGCAAAAGCCGGACTTGGTATTGTTGCGATGAAAACCATGGCAGGAGTATACCTGGATAAGGAACGGACACAAAAAGTAAATATCAAAGCCGCCCTAAAGTGGGCCTGGCAAAATCCGAATATCCATACCGCTATTCCCGGGTTCACATCCTTTGAACAATTGGAAGAATGCCTTGATGCAGCTTCGAATATTAAACTGAACAAGGAAGAAAAGCAGTTCCTGGCAGCAACACATGATACCATGTACTGTAACGGTTGCAGGATATGCGTGGAACAATGCCCCAAACGCCTGCCGATACCCGATATGATGCGGGCCTATATGTACAGTTACGGATACAAGCGTCCCGCATTGGCTAAGGAAGTGATCTCGGAACTGGCAATAGCCGAAAATCCCTGTGGGGATTGTGCTTCATGTGATGTGAAATGTACCGCCGGTTTCCAGATAGCTGAAAAAGTGAAAGATATTACCCGTTTGCAGGGAATACCGGCCGAGTTCCTGGTATGATGCAGTTAAAAACTCAAACTATTCAAGATTCAATGATCAAATCCGGTAAAATCAGATTAAGATTCATTATTTTGTTTTGGGCATTTGTTCTAACGCAATTGATTACCGCCCAAACTCCTTCGGAATTGAAGGCTAAATTACCTCAAATAACAGGCTGGAGCCTTGATTCAAATGTTGAGACATTCGATCCCAATAATTTGTACGAACGGATCAACGGTGCGGCCGAGGGATTTTTGCTATACAATTTCAAGGAATTGACGGCCTTTGTATACAACAAAATCAACGGTGGCGATGACGAATATATTACCATACAGGTGTACCGTCATGCCACGCCCAATGACGCTTTTGGCGTTTATGCGGCTGAACGTCCTTCCGAGAGTAATTTCAGCAATATTGGTGCAGAAGGTTACCAGGAAGGTTCAATGCTGAACTTTTTCGTCGACTGCCTGTATGTCAAAATGGAAAGTCCTGCATCATCGGATGAGGTAACTAAAACCATCGAGCAGATCGCCCGCAAATTTGGTGATCAGGTTAATCCCGCCGCTAAGTTTCCTGCAAATCTCCGGTATTTTCCCACGGAAAACAAAATACCACATTCCGAACAATACATTCCTTCTGGTTTCCTGGGACATGAGTTTTTGAATCAGGCTTTTGTTACCGGATATAATGCATCAGGAAAAAAATACCAGATGTTTATCATTGACGCCGGTACAACTGCCGAAGCCAAGACAGTGCTGGAAAAATATTACCAGTTTACCAAACAAACCTCAAAGCTCCGCGAAGGCCGCCTCACCATTAAAGACCGTTACAACGGCAACCTCGAATGCCAATGGAAGGGACAATACATCTGGGGCATTATCAATGAAAAAGACGCTCCGGTCAAAGCCGACAATGTATTGAAAGAAGTAGAAAAGAAGTTTTAAATTTCCATAAGTTTTTTGTGAAACCTGTCCTGTCGATCATGAAAATGTAGAAGGACAGGTTTTTGGTTGTCATTTTAATTTTGCTATTTTCTGTAATCTCCTCATAGTTGTATGATAAATAACACTCTCGCTCTTCTTACAGCATTTTATCCCCTGATTTCAAGCAAAGTCCCATAATCAGGAATTTCATCAAGAAAACGGACAAGCTCTGCGGATAGAGCCGCCCGGAGGCAATAATGTTCCATGCCATTGGTCACCAACATACAAACGGCATTTATGGTCAGATTATAAACTGCAATCTGTTCAAATACTTTTTGTGTAACAGCTACTTCCGGAGCCTTACATTCGGCTAACAGAAGCGGATTTCCATTGCGGTCGGATACAATAACATCACTGCGTTTATTCATCCGGACATATTTCAAGGGCGTTTCCACCGAAATGAGTGAGGCTGGGTATTTTTTTTCTGTAACTAAATAATTGATCAGATGTTGCCGCACCCACTCCTCCGGCGTCAATGCTACATACTTTTTCCGGATAATATCAAAAATCAATAATTTGCCATTGTCAATTTTTGTTCGTAGGTGGTAAGCCGGAAAATTCAATGGAATCAGATGGCAGATTTTATGATTTTGATTGGTATTCAAAACGGTGTCTGGTTGTAATAATTTTCGATCCTGACATGTCGGAATTAGTTGATATTAGTTCTTTTTCTTTTGCTTAAACAACCAAGATAAGAAATCCGGGGTGTTGAATGCCGGGTTCCAGCTATCGTGGTTACATCCCGGAAATTCAAAGTATTCGACATCAGCGCCGCAGTTTTTTAATGTCATGTATGCTTTCCTCGAATTTTCGACTGGTACGGTATTGTCAGCATCACCGTGGTATATTCTGAATTTAACATTTTTAGCCCTTGCCAGCCGTTCGGGATTAACGCCTCCGCAAATAGGAATTGCTGCAGCAAAAATTTCAGGAAAACGACACACCATATCGAAAGTTCCCATGCCACCCATCGATAACCCGAGGATATAAACCCGGTTCTTGTCCACAGTTTTCATGTCAAGATATTGGTCCAACAATTCCTTGACGGCCTCCAACGGCGCCGAAATAGGACTTTCTAACGGGAAAACTCCCCATGAAACCCCGTCGGGACGTTTGTCGAACGGCCACATCATTTTTTCGGGACACTGCGGAAACAATACAATTGCCGGATATTTTCCGCGATTAACAGGGTTGGTGAACATCATTCCGCCATGTTTGAGTTGGCTTTTGTTATCATTTCCCCTTTCACCTGCACCATGCAGAAAAAGTACCAATGGATATTTTTTATTCTGATCGTAATTTTCAGGAAGCAGCTCCCTGTATTTCAATGAATCATTACTTGAAGTCATGAAAACCTTGGCGGTAAAGTCGTTTTGTGCGGACAAGAAATAAAATCCGGACATACACACGCTTAATAGCAAAGTGAAGGTAAAACGTTTCATTTAATGATGAATTATGAGTTATGAGTTATGAATTACTGATAAATAATCGACATTTTTACTTTGATATATAATTCGCTTTGCCTACCCGACAAGTCATTTAGGCGTACGCTCATTCTCAATTGTCAATTGTCAATTGTCAATTATTTATACTTTCCTTTCCACAATTGCTCCATACGTGTTTTGGCCTCTTTTTCACGGGCATTGTCGGCAGGATGATAAAAGGTGGTTCCCGATATTTCGGAAGGCAGAAACTCCTGGTCAATAAAATTTCCTTCGTAACTGTGGGCGTACTTGTAGCCTTTGTGATAGCCCAGTTCCTTCATCAACTTGGTAGGAGCGTTACGGATGTGCAACGGTACGGAAAGATTCCCGGTTTGCCGGACTAATGCCAATGCGCTATCAATAGCTTCGTATGCCGAGTTGCTTTTGGGTGATGTTGCCAGATAAATTGCTGTCTGCGACAATGGAATACGACCTTCGGGCATACCGATGGAATGTACAGCATTGAAACAACTTTGCGCCATCAATAATCCATTGGGATTAGCTAAACCAATATCCTCCGAAGCCAATATGACCAAGCGACGGGCTATGAACAACGGGTCTTCACCGCCCTCGATCATCCGGGCAAGGTAATATACTGCCGCATTAGGATCACTACCACGTATCGATTTGATGAATGCCGAAATGATGTCGTAATGCATTTCACCATTTTTGTCATACATGGCAATGTTCTGTTGTATCCGTTCGAGAACGATCTTGTCGGTGATCACAATATCCGATTTGGCTTTACCTTCCGTATCAAGATCAGCCATCACCACCAGTTCAAGGGCATTGAGCAGCTTGCGGGCATCGCCACCCGATATGCGTAGCAAAGCATCGGTCTCTTCCAGTTTCACCGGAAGGGTTTTCAACCATACGTCATTTTTAAGCGCATGATGGATAATCTCCAATAAGTCGTCCTTATCAAGTGATTTCAGTATGTATACCTGGCATCGCGAAAGCAATGGCGAAATTACTTCAAAAGAAGGATTTTCGGTAGTGGCGCCTATCAGGATGATGATTCCTTTCTCTACTGCTGCCAGTAAAGAATCCTGTTGCGATTTACTGAAACGGTGAATTTCGTCGATAAACAATATGGGACAAGGCGAGTTAAAAAAACGCTGTTTTTTGGCGCTTTCAATCGCTTCGCGCACTTCCTTCACTCCTGAATGAACGGCGCTTAAGCTGTAAAACGGTCGTTTCAATTTGGCCGCAATAATCTGTGCCAATGTTGTTTTACCTACACCAGGCGGCCCCCAAAGGATGAATGACGAAATATTACCCGACTCGATCATCCGGCGTAATACGGCATGCTCGCCTACCAGATGTTTCTGCCCGGTATAGTCATCAAGGCTGGTTGGCCTCAATCTGTCCGCTAAAGGTTGATTGTTCAATGGATCATTTTTGTTTTGTTGACTTTGAATGGTCGATTGACTCTGACAGGTCTATCGACCCTGTCAGGTCGGATTTTCATGTTAAGTGCCTACCAATATGGAATTAACGTTTTACCTTAACGTATCATATTAATTTTCCGCTTTGCGCTCATTTTCAATTGTCAATTTTCAATTAGTGAAGTTTATTCTACATCCGTCCTTAACCTAATGGTAATATTCGCATTCTGGGGATCATTGGTAATGATGGAAACGACCTTGTTTTGCTCGCCGGTTTGTCCGGTGGAATCATACCCGATGACAATATCGGCCGATGCACCTGCAGCAATCTCCTGTGGCGCATTAACTGTTATCTGCTGGCTGGCGGACATGGCTTTCCGGATCAATAACTTACTTTTTCCGTTGTTGGTCAGTTTCAGTTTATATTCCTTTTTCTCACCTTTCTTGATTTTTCCAGCTTCAATAATCGTTTTATCCAATATTGCCAAAGGAGCATTTTGCAATTGGGCAGTTGTCCACCGCGAAAAATCTTCTTCGATCGTCGCGGTTACCGTAAGTTTATAATCTTTCGCTTTGTTATCGTTCAGAATCATGCTGATACGATCGGCTACAAATCCCCAGTCATTTCTTTTGGCCGCATCATACGTGATTTTAATACTTGCTTTTTCCTCTTTGGCAATTTTTTCAGGCGATACCTCTACTTTGATAAATGCCGGCAGATCGACAAAAGAAATCTTTACCGCGTCGGGGCCGGGATTATAGGCGGTGATGACCAATGATGGCTTTTCATATGAATAAACCCGGTTGAATGCCGCATGCATATCGTCCATACGAATCGTTCCTGCCGTATAGCGATAAGCTTCGGAAGGATGACGGTCGACTGCAGCTACTTCACCATTGATGCGAAGGCCTACCGGCGAAGGCTTACCATTGCTGAATACTGTGATGGTCTTGTCAATTGTCCCGGGACGGCCTTTTACGTCATACGACACCTTAATAAATCCCGTTTCTCCAGGTCGAATAGGTTGTTTGGTCCATTCGGGAGTGGTACAGCCGCATGTGGTTTTCACATCCTGGATAATAAGGGGCGCTGTTCCTGTATTTTTAAAAGTAAAATCATGGCTGACAGCCCCGTCGCCTTCGTTTACTTTGCCAAAGTCATGCAAAACTTTGTCAAAAGCAATTTTCGGCTGTGCCCACGCAACAAAACTCATAAAAAACAACGAAACAGATATGCAAAATATTTTTTTCATTACTGTAATTGATTTCAAGACAAAATACCATACAACATGAACTATGCCAAATACAAATTCACTTTTAATATGCCTCAATTCATGTCAAGACAAAGATAAGTATTTTCCCACGAAGAGACCCGAATAATTTTATCATTCCCTACAACTGACAAAATCCGGTATCGGTTGTCAGGTTCTTACATGGATAACGCCAGGTACCGCCAACGGACGTCACCAGATTGTCCGTTTCGCGCGGCCCCCAGGTGCCTGCCGGATAACCGTAAAGTTTATATTGAGGATCCTGCCAAGCCTGTAATATCGGGTCGATGAATCTCCATGTCGCCTCTACTGCATCACCACGGAGATAGAGCGTCTGATCGCCTTGTATGCAATCGAGCAACAGACGTTCGTAGGCTTCGCTGAGCCGGGTATCACCCATTGACGAATAATGGAAATCGAGACATTGTTCCTGTACCTGAAATCCAGTACCCGGTGTTTTCATTCCGAATGTGAGCAAGATACCTTCGTCAGGTTGAATGCGGATGATCAATATATTGTTACGCATGGGTATAGGTCCGTATTCAAAAATGAAATGGGCGGCAGGTTTAAAATATATGACCGCTTCGGTAACCCTTACCGGAAGTCGTTTGCCAACACGGATAAACACAGGAACATCTTTCCAACGCCAGTTGTCGATGAATAATTTCATGGCAACAAAGGTTTCGGTCCTCGATTCGGGCAAGATATCTTTTTCTTCACGGTAGCCCAGGACATGTTTTCCCCGAATGGTCGATGATGTGTATTGTCCCCGTATAACTTGTCGAGCAATATTGTCGGGCGACATAGGTTGCAGGGACTGGAATACTTTGAGTGTTTCATTACGGATAGAATCAGCATCGGAATTTACAGGAGGTTCGATGGTCACCAATCCGAGCGTCTGTAAAAGATGATTCTGTACCATGTCACGCAATGCTCCGGCGGTGTCATAATAACCTCCACGGTTCTCCACCCCAATGCTTTCGGCCGATGTTATCTCTATGCGGTCTATATAATTCCGGTTCCACAAAGGTTCGAAAATGCCATTTGCAAAACGGGTTACCAGAATGTTCTGCACTGTTTCTTTCCCAAGGTAATGGTCGATACGGTAAATTTGGTTTTCCTCAAATGATTGGAGAATGTTCCGGTTCAATTGACGGGCAGTTTCCAAATCATATCCGAAAGGTTTCTCGATAATAATCCTTTTCCAACCTTGTCCGTCCTGCCGGTTAAGCCCTTGTCGTCCCAAATTGTCGATAATTGTCTGGTATAAAACAGGAGGCATCGCAAGATAATACAGGAAATTACGTAATGTCTCCTGACGAATATCCAACTCTGCAAGCCGTTGTTTCAAACCAATATAATCGTTAGCATCCGATGTTTCCATGGTATGAAAATACAGACGTTCCAGAAAAAGAGAACGCATTTTTTCATCTATTTCCCTTGCATATTCTGATAACGCTTGACTTGTTTTGTCACGGAATTGTTCGTCGCTGAGCCGGCTCCGTCCGACACCCAATACGCAATATGTGTCGGGTAACAACTTGGCTTTCTGTAAATGCAACAATGCAGGCAATAATTTGCGGGCAGTGAGGTCGCCTGATGCACCAAATATGACTATAATGAATGATTCTGTTGATTTCATAACATAAGAACTAACACAGGCGATTCAGTTAAAATCACCCCAAAAATATACTTTATATACACAAAGTTACTACTTTTGTGATAATCTGCAACATATATTTTACTTTATTGTTATTGAGAAAATGTATATGAAGAACCTGTGTCATAAATATTTGAGACATGAGTATAAATAAGAGAAAAACATGGAAGATAATCCTGATAGCAATGTCTGTAATTGTGGTCGTCATAGTCGCAGCAGGTGTTTATATTGGGGCGAGATGGAAACAAATAGTACAAACTCACCTGGAATCAAAAACCCAACAGTTGAGCAAAGGACTCTACCATGCAAAATTAGGCGGAATGCGTGTTGAACTTTTAAGACGCCGCATAAAAATAGAAAATATTGAACTACAGGTTGACAGCACTGTTCATGCCCATCTGCAAGCCATTGACAGTCTTCCTCCGATCATCGCGGATTTTTCGTTGAAGGCATTGGAAGTTCATGGCATTCGTTTTTCTAAAACCGATCATGGAAAAATATTAAAACTGAAAAACCTATGGTTTGACCAGCCGCATATTCATCTTGTACAAACTTTCGGTCAAAAGGAGAAAAACAAAAAAAGTACGCCAAAAACCCCTTATCAACTCATATCGCCGGCTTTGAGTTCTGTCTGTATCGAAGAAATCTTGATCAATGACGGATACGTTGAGTTTTCGCAACAAAAAACACACGATCCCGTTGACTACCATGTTGGCAATATAGAATTGAAAATTCGTGATTTCCTGGTAGATTCAACTGTGACTTCTTACCGGGAGATGTTAGAATGCAACGATATAAGGCTGGAAATAGGCCAGTTCAAACATATCCTGCCCAACGGTTTATTCGAAATATCTTTCAACAAAATGGAAATTGGGTTAACCGACTCCACACTTATATGCAATGGCTTGAAATTAACCCCGAAATACGGCAAAAATTTGTTTGCAGCCAAAAATCCCCGGCATACCAATTGGATGGAATTAGGTATTGAACATATCCGGTGTATGAAGGTCGATTATCAAAAAATATTGTTTGAAAAATCGGTGAATATCGACAGTATCTTCATTGAGGATTTTCGATACACCAACATGAAAAACCGTGAAGTGGAACAAGCGCCCATTGTAAAACCAATGCTCTATAAATATGTACAACAGACACCCGTCCCGTTAGATATCCGTACCATACATGCTCAAAAAGGAACGGTGGTATATGAAGACCAACCCATAGGAAAAACAGAATCCGGCATAGTAAATCTGAACAGGATGGAAGGTGATTTCTATGATATCACCAATATTATCTCACATAAAAATCAGTACATGACAATCAGAGCCAGTGCCTATGTACAAGATGAAGGCATACTACGCACCACATTCAAATTCCCGGTCGACCCGAACAACAATCATTTCAATATCACCGGAACGATGGGACATATGCATCTTAACCGATTGAATTCCATGCTGGAACCCTTTCTTGTAAGTATCAAGGATGGAATGGTCGATCACATCGATTTCACCATTAACGGCAATAATAAACAGGCAAGTCTCGACATGTTATTTTGTTACAACGATCTGCACATTTCATTGTTTAAAGAAAAACACAATCAGCTTGTTCGTAGAAGTTTGTTATCGGGCATTGCCAATGGCATGGTCTTATTTAACGATAATCCTTCTACAGGCCATGTTCCCCGACGCTCTCAGACAGTGACGGAACGCAATATCTATCGCGCCTCGTTTCATTATTTCTGGCACATACTCATGGCTGGTTTTGAAGAAACCATTGGGATTACAAAAAAGAAGCAAGATCAGTTGAATTGGCTCAAGCAAGAGGCTGTAAAAATGCACATCATCAAGGAGGAGTGAGTCCGTCGGACCAACCGCCCACGATAATATCTTCCAAACTGCGTTTTGGTACATGATGGACATCTTGTTCGTCGCGCCAATAACGGTAGTCTTTGTCTTCAGACATGGGCTCGATTACTATTGTTTCCTTAGGCTTTCCCAAAGCAATGACCTGTACCACAGAATAACGCATCGGGATATTCAATACGTCGCGCAGGTAACCGCTGCTGACCGAACCAATGATGCATCCACCGTAACCCTTTTCAACTGCTGTCAGCAGGATAGCCAACGAAGCAATGCCGTGATCGCAAAAATAGGTATTTGAGACATCGTTATCATTTAATATGACAATATACGCCGACGGCCGTTCACCTTCTTCCGGTCCGTCCCAATCTTTCAGGTAACCCGCCCACTTTAGCGCCGGAAATATTTTTGCATTGGTTTCATCTGTATTTGAAAGAAAGTAACGAAGCGTCTGCGCATTCCGCCCCGACGGACAAAGACGTGCGACATCGACCATATCATGTAAATCTTTTTCTGTAGTAGCAACATCCTGATAAAAACGGCGATAGCTCCTGTTCTTTTTTATTAAATCTGCAATCATTTTGATTATAAAAATTAGGTTTTTTACAAAATTAGACATAAAAACGACAACAATCCGGTATTTCTCCCAAAAAGATATGTTTAAACCGGTAAAACATTTAAATTTGCATCTAAATGAGTTTTTCTATGGTTTATGACATATGAATTACTCATTCATAAATTATTACATATATTTTTACCCTGATGAAGCAATATTTTATTCTGTTTTTTTTTACATGTTTATTCGTCACAGGTTCGCATGGACAATCACTGGTGCAACCTGATCCCCTTCTTTTGAAAGCAAAATGGGAAGCCCAGTGGATATCCTGTCCCGGGACATCTCCATATAACTATGGCGTATATCATTTTCGTAAAACATTTGATCTGGAACAACAACCGTCATCATTTACGATTAATATCTCCGCCGACAACCGCTATCGTCTGTTTGTAAACGGACAACCGGTATGTTGGGGGCCGGCACGGGGTGATCTGGCCCATTGGTATTTTGAAACCATTGATATTGCGCCTATGCTACAAAAAGGGCAAAATACGCTTGCTGTTGTGGTATGGAATTTTGGAGAGTATATGCCCGGGGCACAAATGACGTTGAGAACCGGATTGATTGTTCAGGGTAGCTCTAGTCAAGAGAAAATGGTTAATACCGATCGTTCGTGGAAGGTAATGCACAACGGAGCGTATTCGCCATCATTTGAAAACCGGCACGACGTAGGATGCGGGGATATTGTCGATGGCTTGCTCTATCCATGGGGTTGGGAAACTTTGGCGTATGACGATAGTCAATGGCAGAATGCCCGTACTAAGGGACGCGGACAACCTTACGGTACAGATACCGGTTACGACAGGGTGTTGATTCCCCGCGATATTCCCATGATGGAAGAAACACCACAGAGGATGGGGAAAATTCGTCATTCTGAAGGAATAAAAGTATCGGATAGCTTTTTAAAAGGACAATCACCTGTTGTGATTCCTGCCAATCAAAAGATTTCCGTATTAATAGATCAGGAATTTCTTACTACTGCTTATCCCGAGCTGATTGTAAGCGGAGGACGCGGTAGTTCGATCAAACTGACGTACGCCGAAGCTTTATTTAAGGACAGGCGGAAAGCCAACCGGAATGAGGTCGACGGACGCACCATGATAAACGCTTTTTCCGACCGTTTTCTCCCCGATGGGGGAAATAACAGGATGTTCCGTCCCTTGTGGTTCAAGACATGGCGTTATGTCCAGATGGACATCCAAACTACCGGCGAACCGCTAACCATTCACGATATATACGGAAAATATACCGGATATCCTTTCCGGGAAAACGCATCTTTCGAAAGTAATCGTGCATCCATAAGTAAAATCTGGGAAACAGGCTGGCGTACGGCCCGTTTGTGTGCGCATGAAACTTATTTCGATTGCCCTTATTATGAACAGTTGCAATATGCGGGCGATACCCGTATCCAGGCACTGATATCATTGTATGTCGACGGAGATGACCGCCTCATGCGCAAGGCTATCCGTAACTATGACTGGTCGCGGTCATACGAAGGGATTACCACTAGCCGCTATCCTTGTCATGTTCCACAATATATCCCGCCCTTTTCGTTATATTGGATCAATATGGTACATGACTATTGGATGCATCGTGACGATGATGCATTTATCCGGGAATGTATTCCCGGAGTGAAAACAGTACTGGAATGGTTTGCAACAAAAATCGACCCGCAGACAGGGATGCTGGGAGCCGTACCCCATTGGAATTTTGTCGACTGGCCACCGCAATGGCCATGGAATGACGACTATCCATTGGGTGGAGTTCCTCCCGGAGGAATGACGGGCGGATCGGCTATATTGACCCTGCAATTGGCTTATACATTACAGGACGCTGTCGAGCTGTTGAATATTTTCGGAGAACCCGAACTGGCAAAAAAATATGAAACATTATATCGCACATTGACCCAAAATACATGGAAACTCTGCTGGGATAACAACCGGCAACTGATATCCGATGATATTAACCGGACAAGTTACAGCCAACATGCCAACATAATGGGAATACTTTCCGGTGCGGTACCGCAGGAGAAGCAGCGGGCATTGTTTGAAAAGCTGGATACTGATTTGTCGTTGATACAGGCGACTTTTTATTATCGTTTCTATCTGTTCCGTGCATTGAAAAAAGTAGGATTGGCCGATCGCTATACCAGTATGCTGAAACCATGGGACGATATGCTGGCGATAGGTTTAACCACGTTTGCAGAAAATCCAGAACCCACCCGTTCCGACTGTCATGCGTGGAGCGCAAGCCCGAACTATGATCTGATAGCAACCGTGTGTGGTATTGAACCCGCCGAACCCGGGTTCAAAACAGTAAAAGTGGAGCCACACATGGGCGAGCTGGATCACATCAAAGGAAAAGTACCCCATCCAAAAGGGATCATACAAATCGAACTAAAAAAGACCCGTAAAGGTATTGCCGGAAATGTCACATTACCCGAAAATTTGTATGGAACGTTCATCTGGCAAGGACAAAGTATTGCCTTGAAACCCGGAAATAATCAGCTAAGTAATTGAAAGTTGAAGATTGTGAAGGTTGAAAGTTAGTGTTAAGTTGATTATAAAGTGATATTATCATAATCCATAATTTATTAAAGATATGCGCATTGCGTTTTTTAATTCTTATTTATCATTTAATTCTTATCACTTAATTCTTAATTGAAACGTATTTAAGCAGGACAACAGTCATAAAACCAATTAAATTACCCGTCAAATGAAACGTACATTATATCGTTCAATCCTGATCTTTTGCCTTTTTTTCATTACTTTCCCGTTCGTGTCTGCACAACAAAAGTTTAAAGGCTATCCTGAGAAAAGCGCTGAAATGGATATTCTTCCCGGATTCGTTCATCCGCCAAAAGGCTACGGTAATGTCCCGTTTTATTGGTGGAATGGCGATAGTTTGGATCGTAAACGCCTTAACGAACAGTTGGGTATCTTGTCGGAATCTGCTACAGAAGGATTTGCTGTCAGTTACATACACCTCGATCCAGTAGTGGACACACTCGAAATGAAAGACGGATACGGGCTTTTCGGCAAAACCGAAGCCGGTCGCCCCAAAGTTTTCTCAGAGGATTGGTGGAATATCTGGAGTTGGTTTGCCGGAGAATGCGCCAACAAAAATATCGGACTCGGATTGGACGACTATACCGTAGGTTGGACAGGAAACGGGTATTATACCGACGAATTGTTTGTCATGCCGAAGTTTAAAAATTACCAGGGTGAACTGGTGTTTGAAGCAGATTCCGTACAAGGAGGCACAACTTATACCCGCGAAGTCCCGGATAATACAATTGCTGTCCTGGCCTACGACAAGGACAAACAACTTTCCGCTTCAGGCTGTCAATCGTTAACAGTCTCCAATTCAAAACTATCCTGGAAAGTACCAGCCGGAAAATACAAGATATACATTGTCACTACTAAAGGAAGCTTTTTGCTTCACCCCGACCATGGTAAAGAATTGATTGGGGTATACTTCGACCGTTTCGAAAAACGGATAGGTAATGCTGCTAAAAACAGTATGAATTATTTTTTCCAAGACGAATTATACTATCCGCTCAAGATAGGTTCGTGGTCGGAAGATTTTAAAGAAGAATTTTTCAAACGGAAGGGTTATGATATCATGCCTTTTTTACCTGCTCTTTACGAATACATTGGTAACATTACACCCAAGATACGTCTTGATTATTGTGAAGTTCTGCTTGATCTGGCCGAGGAACGCTACTTCCAGCCTATTTATAACTGGCATGCCCAACGCGGCCTGATATACGGCAGCGACAATCTCGGTCGTGGCAAAGAACCGTTAGCCTACGTCGATTATTTTCGTGCCAATAGTTGGTATACAGCTCCCGGAAACGATGCTCCATCGACAGGTTCCAGCTTTCTGCAAACCAAGGTATCAAGCTCCATCACCCATCTCTATGAACGTCCGCGTACCTGGTTGGAAGCCTTTCATAGCATGGGTTGGGGTAGCTCCGGTTCGTGGCTTACGCAACAGATGGATCATCATTTTATGGCCGGCGGGAACCTTGTATGTATGCACGGACTTTACTACTCCACACATGGCGGATGGTGGGAATGGGCGCCTCCCTGTTTCCATTTCCGGATGCCTTATTGGCCACATGTAAAAAAATGGCTAGAATACACCGAACGCCTGAGCTACCTGATGAGCCAGGGAACACATGTGTGTGATATTGCATTGATGTATCCCACGGAGTCTATGCAGGCGTACCCGGATGCTAAAAGCAACGAAGCATTCGATGTCGCTATGAAACTGAGTAACGCCGGTTTAGATTATGATTTCATGGATTATCGTTCGTTACAAAAAGCATCTATCAAAAAGGGGCATATTGCAGTTTCGGGCGAACAATATAAAGTAATCATTCTGGCTGATATGAAAGCCATGCATCAGACTTCATTACAAAAAGTTTTAGAACATTACCGTGCAGGTGGGATCGTATTGGCCACGGGCAACCTCCCCCAAGCAACGACCAAAGCAGGCGAAAATGACAACGAAACAAATGCCATTGTTAAAGAACTATTCGGATTGACAGCAACAGAGGCTATAACAGGAAAGATAGCAGGGAAACAAACCAACTCTGCGAGGGGGATAGGAATGTACCTTACCGGCAATGAAATAGCAGAGCAAATTAAATCGCTTATTACACCTGATTTTAAAACCGGTTCGGGTACCGGGAAAGTCCTACATCGTCGTGCAGGCTATCGCGATATTTATATGGTAATGGATGTTCCCAAAGGTGACGAATGTTTTTTCCGGGCTACAGGTAAAGTTGAATTGTGGGATGCTGCCAACGGTACAACTTCGACATATCCCGTGGTACGTCAAACAAATGAAGGGACTTGGTTACACGTGGAAAAGGAGCCTTCCAACTCCTACCTCTTTGTCTTTTCGCCGGGAACACCTATGATGGAGGATAAAGAGAGAAAGAAACCGGAATTAATTGCACAATATCCAGTAACTGGGGAATGGGAAACAGAATTATTACCCACCATGAACAACAAATGGGGCGATTTCCGCTTCCCGGCTTTTGACGGATTTATTGGTGCCGAAGCCCGTTCGTTTCGGCACCAACCTGCAGATATCTCGGGAAAAGACTGGATGCAACCCGGTTTTGACGACTCCTCATGGACTGAAAGTATATACGGATACGGGCCGCAAGCTATATACTATCCTGTTTCGTCCTCAGAGCCAATCGAATTATCCATAGCCACTCTTAAAGAAAAAGACTTACCGGGTAAACCATTGGAATTTTCGTGGCAATACGGAATATGGGACAATCCCGGTTCACAAGGATGGCATGGGCTGAAAGGTAAGGTGAGCGACGGTTTTTTCATCCTCGACCAGGGAAGCCATCAATTATACAAAACACAGGTATATGCCCCGGAGCAAGGCAATTACCGTATCGAAACAGATGGTATACCACCGGCTTACCTTCTAGTTGATGGCAAAAAAGCTGACCAGAAAGTTACATTGACAAAAGGCTGGCACCAATTGATTGTTGCTTATGCCAATACCAAGCAGGCGAAGTTTGAAATGAAAACCGGTTCGTACCGTGATTTCCGAGAACGAAGCGCCGTAGTATTATTTCCCGATTCATCGCCCGTACCGATACATCCGTCCTCTTACGAAAAAATAATATCCATGCGTTGGGGGTTGGGTAACCATCTGATGTATGACCCTTATGGAGGAAAATACGTTACATGGAACTACAGGTTTCAATCCGTACCTGGTCTTAATGGAATGGAATTTACCGTTGCGGGTAAAAACCTGAAAGTATGGTTCAACGGAAAACCTCTACCCAAAAAGAATATTCAATTGACAGCGAGCAAGCCGGGTGGTATCAATACTTACAAAGTAGTATTTGACCAAACACAAAAAAATATAGGTACGGTTGCTTTTTCCGTAGAGAGGGAAACCGGTTATCAAGGTGCAGCAGTATTGTGCGAACCTGTAAAATTAGAAACTGGCGCGGGATTGATGGGATCCAGAGATTGGGCAAAAACGGGAGCGCTTAAATACTATTCGGGAGGAATGTACTATCGCAAGCAAATTGACATACAACAAGTAGCCGGTAATAAAATTTTGTTGGATCTGGGAAATGTAACAGCCTCATGTGAGCTGAAAATCAATGAACAAGCGGTAGGTATCCTGATGAGCCCGCCTTATACAATTGATATTACCCCGTATGTAAAACCCGGAACAAACAATGTTGAAATCTTAGTATACAGCACGCTTTCCAACCATTATCAAACTATTCCGACACCTTATAGAGGTGATGCCGAGGCAGGACTAATCGGACCGGTTAGCTGGTCGGTGTGGAAAAAATAAACATAAAGGCCTCATTTTATCATGGTATATTAACCTATTTATTATGTTTTTTTAACATAATTTACAAATTTCCCTATTTTACTCGCAAATTAACAGCTTTATTAAGCACTTTATTAAGTCACCATTGTAATTTTGGTGGATATAATCATTGTGGACTATCTGATTTTTGATCTACTATTGATTGTTAATTTTGATACTGTACAATATTTGAATGAAATCTTCTTAAGATTTATGAACAAGACAGTGGACTATAATTTTATGAATGGCTATTTAGCATATTTTTCTTGTGACGAATCCCATGTAATAAATTGTGGCACAATACTTTCAGAGATAGAAGCGCAAGATAATTTTCTTCACCAAAACTATTACTATATAATAAAAATACCGTCGGGGCAAAACTGTGTCTTGACAGAATCTTTAATAAAAGCCGCTTATTCGTGATATGATCATGAGTAAACGGTTTTATTTATTTATCTAAATTAGTTGCCTATGGAAAAAAAACGATAAGTGTAAATTAATAAACGGAATATACTATGCCGTTTAGTTAGTCTTTGATACTCTAGTTTATGTTTTATCAAAATTAAATTATATGCAAAAAAAATCATATTCCGGGGCATTTTCCCGAATGAAAAAAGTAAACCTGTTAAAATCTATGAAGTATTTATTCATAATAATTCTTTTTGTACATCCTTTGGTATGGACAATGGCCAATCCGGCAGAACCAACATCTGCTTATGCCCAACAAGGGATTACAGTTACCGGTACCATAGTCGAAGAAGCAGGCATGCCCATGCCTGGGGTTAATGTAGTGGTTAAAGGAACAACCAGAGGGGTTGTAACCGATGTTCAAGGTAAATATAGCATCACTGTACCGGATAAAAATGCCGTGTTGGTTTTCTCATTTATGGGTTATATTTCCCATGAATATACGGTTGGGGATCAAACCTCGATCAATATCACCATGAATGAAGATACCCGTCAGATAGAGGAAGTGGTGGTGGTCGGTTACGGTACCCAGCGAAAAGTGACCTTAACAGGGGCGGTTGCGGCCATTAGTAGCGACGAGATTATTACCACTAAAAGTGATAACGTTCAAAACATGTTAGCAGGTAAAGTCGCCGGTGTAAAAGTAACACAAAAGTCTTCGGAACCAGGACGTTTCGATAACGATTTTCAGATTCGTGGCATGGGTAGCCCGCTTGTAATCATCGACGGGGTAGCCCGGGATAACTTTACCAAACTCGATGCCAATGAAATCGAATCGATCTCCATCATGAAAGACGGATCTGCAGCAATTTACGGAGTCCGTGCTGCAAACGGCGTCGTGTTGATCACTACCAAGAAAGGCGCCAAAGGATCGGCTTTCCAATTGGATTATTCCGGATTTGCCGGTATTCAGAACATGATCAACCAACCCGAACCATTGGATGCTGTCGGATTTATGCGGATACAAAACGAAAAAGCCCTTAACGGTGGTAGTACAACCCTCCCATATCCGCAATCATCATTTGATCCTTATCTGGACGGAACCAAACAGTCGACCGACTGGCAAGCCGGAACCATGAGACGACAAGCATTCCAGACGCAGCACAGTATCAGCGCAACTGGAGGTACCGAAAAAATAACATATTTTGTCAATTTCGGTTATGACAAACAGGATGGGTTTTGGAAATCGGGTGACTTGTGGTACAAACGGTTCAACCTTCGTTCGAATGTTACTGCAGAATTAGCTAAAGGCCTTCGTCTGGAAGTGTTGATGAATGCTATGACGGATACCAAGAATCAACCATCTTCCTGGTCAACCTGGAACCTGTTTAAAGGTTTCTGGACACAAATTCCTTTAAATCCAATGTATTTAGACGCAGAACACAACTATCCGTTTTTTGCCGCTGACGGCCTCCATCCTGATTACATGACTGATGCCGATAAGTCTGGCTATCAGCGAGAAAGCAATCGCTTGGTACAAAGTAATCTGGGACTTGAATGGGCCATACCTTGGGTTGACGGTTTGAAAGTAAGGGGTACATACAGTTATGATTTTCGGGAAAGGGAAAACAAAAATTTCCGTAAGACATTTAACTTATTTACCTATGATGATAAAGAAAAAAAATATGTTGCAGCTGCAGTAAATTCGCCATCCCAGATGAGTCGACAATTTTATCAATTTATTACCGATCAGCTTCAGCTTTCATTGTCATATAATAAATTATTTAATAGTGTTCACAACGTCAGTGCGTTAATGTTATATGAAGAAAGTAATCGTAAAGCTGATAATTTTAGGGCACGACGCGATTATAGTATGGATGTCTTAGATCAATTGTTTGCCGGTAATAGTACAAACCAAGTAGCAGACATGAATATGGACAAAAATAGTACGACACAAAATACTGACAATTTGTATGATTATGCAAATAAAGCTCTTGTTGGACGTTTTACTTATGATTATTCTTCAAAATATATGGCAGAATTCAGTTTTCGTTACGATGGTTCCTCCCTGTTTGCTCCAGGACATCAGTGGGGATTCTTTCCTGTAGGATCTATCGGCTGGCGTATGTCGGAAGAAAATTTTATCAAAGACAATCTGACTTTTGTGAATAACTTGAAGATAAGAGCTTCATATGGAGTTATGGGGGATGACCGGGCATCATCTTATCAATTTTTACCTGGTTTTACCTATCCGACAGACGGATATGTATTCGGAGGAAATTACACGAATGCACTTGGCATGCGTGGATTACCCAATCCAGATATAACATGGTTTAAAGCTAAAGTGATTAATATCGGTTTAGATGCTGATTTCTGGACTGGTCTGCTGGGTATCAGCATCGATGTTTTTCAACGTAACCGGGACGGATTATTGGATTCACGTGTCGAAAGTATTCCTGGAGTTGTCGGAGCCAATATGTCCAAGGAAAACTTAAATAGTGATTTGACTCGAGGTTTCGAACTAACCTTAAGCCATAGGAATAAAATCGGCAAGGACTTCACATACAACATATCCGGTAATATGGGGTATGCGCGTACCAAGTGGAAACATAAAGAATTTGCAAAGGCTGGTAATTCATACCGCAATTGGCGGGATAATAGCAATGATCGTTGGAATGACCTTTGGTGGGGATACGATGTCTCCTCCGAACGTTACCAATCGTATGATGAAATTTTTTCCGGCCCCGTCTATGGCCACAACAGCAAGGGAAATTCACTGATGCTTCCCGGTGATTTAAAGTATGAAGACTGGAATGGCGATGGAATCATTGACGATAACGATACCCATCCTATTGGCTACAATACGGCTATTAATAAAGTCGATGCTAACAATAAACCTCTATATAATGGAGGTATGCCGATGATCAATTTCGGTTTTACTATAGGTGCCGAATACAAAGGATTCGACTTTAATGCAGTATTCCAGGGAACAGTCATGAACTGGATCAGGTATCCGGAACAATTGGAAGCGCCGTTACCATGGAACCGTAATGGCTTGGATATGTTCTTGGATCGCTGGCATCGTGCTGATGAAATGGACCCCAATAGTAGCTGGGTTTCGGGATATTGGCCATCGACCTATCGCGATAATGGAAGAAGCGATTTCATGCAGGTACAATCGACATTCTGGATGCAGAATGCTGCTTATCTCCGGTTAAAGAGCCTTGAGTTGGGATACACAATTCCCCAGACTGCAACCAGGAAAATAGGAATAGAAAGGCTTAGAATTTTCTTCAGCGCCTATAACCTGATTACCATTACGGGCCTAAAATACTGCGACCCTGAGCATTTGGGTGATGATTATGGTTACATCTATCCGTTGAGCCAGAATTTTAATTTTGGTTTAAATGTTTCATTCTAAATTACAAATCACGATGAAAATATATAAAATATTATTTGTCAGTATTGTAACAATATTGACCGCATGTAATGATTTGGATGTTCCTCCAATGAATATTGTTGGGGAAAAAGAGGCATTTTCTTCCGAATCCGGAATTACCGCTTATATGGCCCGCTTGTATTGGGATTTACCAATAGAAGATTTTATGCATAATATAGAAGGCTTTAGAAAAAATCCGGAAAATAATCTGCAGGATTTTACCGGTGAAAGCATGAAAAGTGATCCTCGTAGAAATGACTTGAGCGGCGATAATTTTAAATATTGGGATTATGCTCCTGTCCGCAATGTAAATTATTTTCTCCAAGAGTTTCCAAATTATGAAAGCTTTTATGCTGACAAGGTGAAAGTTAATGCATGGATAGGTGAAATTTATTTTTTGCGAGCTTATTATTATTTTGCTATGGTGAAACGTTATGGAGGAGTTCCCATTGTAAAGACAGTATTGAACTATCCCCAGCAATCGGTCGATGAACTAAAGCTTCCTCGCGATAAAGAAGTCGATTGCATCAATTTCATTCTTTCCGACCTGGATGAGGCCATCAAGTTACTTCCTGAAACCAGTCTGGCAACAGGCCGCACTAATCGGTATATAGCATACGGTTTGAAATCGAGAGTAGCTTTGTATGCTGCTTCCGTAGCAAAATATGGCGATTCGAAATTGCTAAGCGACATGAATGGTATCTTGGGAATTCCTGCCGATCAGGCCAAAAATTATTTCCAGACAGCCTATGACGCAGCCAAAGCTATTGATGGCAAATATTCGTTGTATGAAACTGGTGGAGATGCCAATAAATATACAAATATTTTCTTAGATCAAACCAGTAAGGAAAATATGTTTGTAAAATATTATAAATATCCTGATTATGGGCATAGTTGGGAATTATTCATGATTCCTTGGCAAATCCGCGGAGCGCAGAATTATTCTGGCCGCGCCAATCCCACATTGGATTTTGTTGAAATGTTTGACGATATAGATGGAAATCCATTTATATTGGACACTGGAACCGATGACAATCCCAAATACTATGTCGATCGTATGGAGTTATTTACCAAAGCGGAACCTCGCCTAAAAGCCCTTGTTATTTTTCCGGGAGCAGATTATAAAGGAGCCATTATTGATGTTCGCAAAGGAATTGTAAAAAAGGGAGATCCGATTACAAAAATATCATCAACCAACAGTTTTACTGATGAATATGAAGCAGATGGTAAAAAAATGACCTACCAAGGCGCAAGTGGAATGGGGTACAATGAATGTACCTATACCGGATTCTATATACGCAAATGGTTGAATCCCGCTATTCCCCGGTCGGACGTATCGGGTAGTCGAACAGAGACTCCTTGGATTGAAATGCGTTATGCCGAAATATTATTGAATCGTGCCGAAGCTGCCATGGAACTCAACTCGTTTGGTGATGCTTCGAAAGTAGATGATGCTGTAAACTGTATCAAAGCTATCCGCGAAAGAGCCGGGGCCAAGAAAGTTTACACTTCTGCCGATTTCTCCATTGAGCTTGTTCGTAAAGAACGAAAAATGGAATTGTACTTCGAGAACAAGATCTTTTGGGATATGAAACGCTGGAGAACGTTCGACAAAGAATTCACCAGCAGGGAAATGAAAGTATTGTGGCCGGTCTATGTATGGGATCAACAAGCCTATTACATGAAAAAGACCACATTCAGTGATTGGAAGTATACCTTTCAACCGATACTTTACTATCAAAAAGTACCAACTGAAGAAATTCAAAAGAATGATCGTTTGGTACAGAACCCAGGTTATTAATCGATAAAATGTAATCAAGATGAAAAACATTCAAAGTTTATTATTCATATTTTGCATAATAGCTGCCTCATTGAGTTCCTGTAAACTTGACAATTATGATGAACCTGACGGAACAATAACCGGACGAGTGATTGATTCTGTCACAGGAGAACCGATTGTTACCGAACAACCTGACGGATTCAGAATCAAGTTGGAAGAAATCAGTTGGAGTGATGCACCTAGACCTGAGTATTTTTGGGGTAAAGCAGATGGTACTTTCAACAATATCAGGCTGTTTTCGGGAACTTACAAAGTTACTCCTGTTGAAGGTGCTTTTGATACACCTGGTGCAAAAGAGGTAAATATTACTTCAGGAGGTGTTACCACAGTCGACTTTACTGTCACTCCCTACATTAGTTTTAGTGATGTATCAATCGTCAAATCGGGTGATAATATCGAGGTATCGTTCAAACTTACCAAAAATATTCAAGATGCAACCCTGCAGGATTATCGCATATTTGCAACCTACAAAACACCTTTTGTAGGAACGGTTATTTTCGAGTCGGCTATATATTCCGGAGATAATAACCCTAAAAATAGTAATCCGATAAAACTTACTGAGGCCGATCTAAATAAAACATTAACCGAAACGCTTGACAAAATCACCCCTGGTAAATTGTGGTATGTCCGTGTCGGCGCCCGTTGTAGCAATTCATCGAGTCGTTACAATATGTCCAAAGTGTTCCCTATTCAGATGTAATGTAATTGTTTAATCAAAAACCCGGTGTTAATAAAATAATACCGGGTTTTTTAATGTTATCATATTCCGTTCTTTATTGCACCTTTACGGTTATCCATGCATAATTTCCTGCCTTGTCTTTAAGGCGAATCATAACCGTTCCTTTGACATCTCTCGATGTATCTATCTGCAACACATCATACTTTTTGTCTATATCCGCTTTTTTCATCAAAAATATTTTCAGAATAGCAGATGAGGGTTCTTCCACAAGCATCCAATCTCCCTCTCCCCATTTTAATATGACGAAAACCGTTTGATCGCTTATCGCAGTTATCTCTATATTGTTATTTATTAAGTCATAAGATCTGTCTACCGAAATATTGAGAGGCGCTGTTGTTCCTCTTTTGTCGATTATTTTGTAATAGGAATTTCCTGGTTTCAGCCCTGTAATTTTTATACAATCATTCTCGATCATCGTTGCTTCGGCCGAAGTACCCTTTATTTTCCTTAGAGTATACCCTCCTGCGCCGAATGTGATGTTTTTCAACGTATATGTACGGCCAACATCCATGGATACTCCATAAGAATGTGGAGCCAACGATTCCGCAGACGAGTTTATTTCAATGTGGGTACTTTGTTGCTTCTGGTCGGTTATGATAATAAAAGCCATACTACTGAGCAGATTTACCGTCACTTTGCTCCCGTTTATCGTTACTTTGGCATCCTTATCCTCATCGCCCGATACGCTGACCATATAGCCGCCGTTTCCTTCAATAATCTCGAATTCAAAATCCACATCTTCCGTGTATACCTGCCCGTCAACCGACAATTTAAGATTTACCGTAACATCCTCTTCGGCGGGGTCGAATTCTTCTTCGGGATAAAATTCTTTCTTGGTATCTACATCTACATCCGGCAAACAAGCTGCCAATAAACAGCTTATGGATAACAATAAGAATACTTTTTTCATGATCGTTTGCTCCTGTGTTATACGATTTCTAAAAGACAAACTTAGAAAAAAAATTGCGGATCAAACGTAAAAAAACAAAAAGGGGTGCATGACAAATTGCAATATTTTTCTCAATTTGTATCTTTGTGCTGATAATAAACCTAATACCTTTCATCATGGATAAAGCATCACTCAAGTCATTAATGTTATCAGCCATATCAGAAGAATTGGATTTGTGG
>JAVBNI010000179.1:0-24378 GCA_031551645.1 Bacteroidales bacterium
ATACATGATGGAATTTATTGTTACAAAACAGTACTCTATGTTTTATAATTATAAAACAGCGTTTACCAATACTTTCAATGTAATTTTTAATAAAAATTGCATGAAAAATTTCATCCAGTTTTGAACACCCTACCTGTCAGGTCGCCACGCCAAAGACCTGTCAGGCTGCGAAGCTGCTGACAGGGTCAGAATAGAATTTTTGACTAAACGACATTGAATGCTGATTTCTAAAATAGAATAATAAATTCTCGCAAAAATGCCTTGTAATGATTTCGAACTGAGGGAATGGAGGCTATCTGATAGTGAATCGCTGGCACGTTACGCTGATAATATCCATATCTGGAATAATTTGCGCGATGTGTTTCCAAATCCCTATACCATTAATGACGGGGTTATATTTATTTCGATGGCCATTGCCAAACCGCGTCCTGCGGTCGATCTGGCTATTGATATTGATGGCGAGGCAGTCGGAGGAATAGGTATTGTCCCTCAATTTGACGTGGAACGGATTACGGCTGAGATCGGGTACTGGTTGGGTGAAAAATACTGGAACAAGGGCATTATGACCAAAGCAGTGAATAAAATGGTCGAATATGCATTTGCCAATTTTCCATTGCAAAAACTATATGCTCCAGTGTTTGAATATAACCTTGCATCTATGAGAGTTCTGGAAAAAGCCGGTTTCGAAAAGGAGGCTATCCATAAAAAAGGAGCCGTTAAAAATAATAAAGTGATAGATCTGCACTATTATACTTTATTGAAAACAAAACTTATGAAATAGCCATGATAATTATTTAACTCATATTACGCAGTATCCCAATGATCAGGAAGCCTTTCCGAAGTCTTGAGAAACCTTTCCGGAGTTTTGGGAAACCTTTCCGGAGTTTTGGGAAACTTTTCCGAAGCTTTGGGAAACTTTTCCGAAGCTTTGGGAAACCTTTCCGAAGTCTTGAGAAACTTTTCCGAAGCTTTGGGAAACCTTTCCGAAGCTTTGGGAAACCTTTCCGAAGTCTTGAGAAACCTTTCCGAAGCCTTGGGAAACCTTTCCGAAGCTTTGGGAAACTTTTCCGAAGCTTTGAGAAACTTTTCCGAAGTCTTGAGAAACCTTTCCGAAGCTTTGGAAAACTTTTCCCGAACCCTGGGAAAGTCTTCCTGCAAGTTGAGGGAGCTTCCCCGGTATGTAAAATCAATTGCGTAACATCAATTATTTAACACCAACCGAAATGATTATCATGGCGTATTCCATCTAACCTTAAAAAATAAATTATGAATAGATGAAATAAATAAACCTGTTAACATGAATACTTGTTATTGTTTAAATAGCCGGACATAAACATGATAAGTATTAAGGAAAAGTCGCAGGAAACGAAACCTTTTTGGAGTTTAAGCACAGAGGATGCACTAAAACTACAAAATTCCAGGTTGACAGGCTTGACTTCAGAAGAAGTTTCTGAGAAGCAGCAAAAATACGGGATCAATTCTCTTAAGACAGTAAAAAAACAATCGTCTGTAGGATTGTTTCTCAATCAATTCAAAAGTCCTGTTACGTTGATTTTATTGCTGGCGGCCTTATTATCCTTTTTTCTGCAAGATCCGGTTGATGCTCTGATTATCGTTATTATTGTTCTGTTTAGTACCCTGTTGGGCTTTTGGCAGGAAAAAACGGCCGGTAATGCAGTTTCTCAATTATTGAACTTGATACGTGTCAGGGCTACGGTTTTGAGAGACGGACAAAAATCCGAACTTCCGATAGAAGAAATAGTACCCGGCGATATTATTTTTCTGAGTGCAGGCGATGTTATTCCTGCTGACTGTTTGTTGATAAAAGAAGATGAACTATTTGTCGACGAAGCCGCATTCACAGGTGAAACTTTTCCGGTAGAAAAAGATGTGACAGTGCTGCCGGACAAAACGCCTCTTTCCAAGCGCACGAATTCTTTGTTTATGGGTTCGCATGTGATAAGCGGAACCGCCACAGCATTGGCGTTTGTGACCGGAATGTCCACGGAGTTTGGGCACGTTAGCCAAAATTTGGGGAAGAAGGCGCCATTGACTGATTTTGAGCGGGGCATTAAAAAATTTGGCAACTTGCTGATGCAAATCACGCTTGTTATGGTCATCTTTCTTTTTGGCGTGAATGTACTTCTGCATAAACCTGTTCTTGATTCATTATTGTTTACATTGGCAATTGCTGTCGGGATTACGCCACAACTCTTACCGGCTATTATTTCCGTCAATCTATCACAAGGGGCGAAACGTATGGCACAAGCCCAAGTGATTGTAAAACGGTTGAATTCCATTGAAAACTTTGGAAATATGAATGTTCTATGTTCCGACAAAACAGGTACTCTGACAGAAGGAAAAGTCAAAGTCGATCGGGCATTGGATTATTCCGGAAAAGAGAATAAAGAGGTTTTGCGGATGGCTAAAATCAATGCTGCCTTGCAACAGGGATTTAAAAATCCTATAGATGAGGCGATCAGTGCTGTTGAAGTTGATGGATTCAAAGAGTACGTACGGGTGGATGAAATTCCTTACGATTTTATCAGGAAGCGACTGAGTCTGTTGATTGACGACGGACAGCAACACAAATTGATCACAAAAGGAGCCGTCAATCAGATACTGGAAGTATGCACCAAAGTCATCGATGAGAATGGAAATATCATCCCTATTGAAAATGCCCGAGGCATGACGCAACAACTTTACACGACATTGAGCGAAAAAGGTTACAGGACATTGGGAATAGCTTATAAGGATTGTGGTGATGCCACGGTCTTGTCTAAAACGGATGAACAGGACATGATATTTGCCGGGTTTGTATCCTTGTATGACCCGCCTAAAGCAGGAATTATCGACACAATAAATGAGTTTCAGCAATATGGTGTCCGGTTAAAAATAATTACAGGAGATAATGCCTTGATTGCAAAAAGTATGAGTCAACAGATCGGGATGGATCATGCTGTCATCCTGACGGGAGGAAAAATGCGGGAAATGAGCGATACTGCCTTTTTACACCGGGTAAGTAAAGTGGATGTGTTTGCAGAAGTGGAGCCTAATCAGAAAGAACAGATTATCCTTGCATTGAAAAAAGCAGGCAAAGTGGTCGGTTACATGGGAGATGGGATCAATGATGTATCGGCCATTCATGCGGCGGACGTGGGTTTATCAGTCAACACGGCGGTAGACGTTGCTAAGGAAGCTGCAGATATTGTCTTGCTTAACCAGGATTTGAACGTGCTGATTGAAGGCATGAAAGAAGGCCGGCGAACATTTGCCAATACACAGAAGTACATTTTTATGGCAACGAGCGCTAATTTTGGCAATATGTTCAGTATGGCCGGCGCATCCTTGTTTTTATCGTTCCTGCCATTGTTACCCAAACAGGTATTGTTAACCAATCTGATGACAGACTTGCCTTCAATGGCCATTTCATCTGACAATGTCGATGAAGAGTGGATTTTAAAGCCACGCAGTTGGGATATTAAATTCATCAAACGGTTTATGGTGTCATTCGGTTTATTGAGTTCTATATTTGATTATATTACATTTGGCGTCCTTTTATTTGTTTTCCATGCTGCCGAGCAAGAGTTTCATACCGGATGGTTTATCGAGTCGGTGGTTTCGGCTACGTTTATCGTATTAGTGGTTCGGACTCAGAAAACATTTGTTAAAAGTCGTCCCGGGAAATATTTGTTATTGGCTACGCTTTTTGTAATTTTCTTTGCGTTGGCGCTACCATATTTGCCATTTGCCGGCTTACTGGGATTTGTGCCTTTGCCGTTTATTTTTTATCCGGTTTTGCTTGCTATTGTCGCACTATATATATTGTTTGCGGAACTGATGAAAAAGTGGTTTTATAAGCGGTTTACCTATCAATAAAATGTAAAAAGTTAGCAGTTAATTTGGAAAATAAAGGAAATGTCTTTTTATTGGTATTTCTTTGAACAATATTCGTTTCAAATCATTAATGTTAGTAGAATACAAGTGAAATGAATGATACCATTCCTGCCATAGGGCAATTGATAGAGCCAGCACCTGTACGGTTCAGTTTTGATGCGCCCGGCTGGTACGTAGTAGGTGGTGCTGTGTTGCTGCTCGCG
Source organism: Bacteroidales bacterium (assembly GCA_031551645.1). Taxonomy (GTDB): domain Bacteria; phylum Bacteroidota; class Bacteroidia; order Bacteroidales; family UBA4181; genus JAIRLS01. The sequence goes on from JAVBNI010000179.1 coordinate 4,101, forward strand.
CTTATTGGAGCATTCCTGATGTGGCGGCATTATCGTAAAAATCGTTACCGTCGTGAGGCCTTGCGTTGGTTACAGCAAGAAGAACAACGACTGGCGATGGATTATGCGCAATTAATCTATATCGCTGATATGCTTATCAAGCGAATTGCAATGCAGCATTATGGCCGCGAAATATCGTCGTTGCGCGGGAAAGAATGGTTGGACTACATTAACGGGACATGGCATTCGGCTTTTACCGATGAAGATATAAAATTGCTTGATAAGCTTTATAGTTCAACTGACCAGATTGAAGCCAACGGGGTCAGTTCGTTCGTAGATAGAACCAAACATTGGATAAAAACGCACCGATATGAACTCTGAAATGCTCAATACCGCTGCCATGCATTTTGAGATTGCCCACAAATGGGTATTCTTATTATTGCCGTTACCATTGTTGGTTTATTGGCTGTTACCCGCTTTACGAAAGAGGCGGTCGGGACTATTCTCTCCGTTTTTCCGTCGGGCAGTGAGCGTGTCGGGACAACATCCACGACGTAATGCATGGGTATCGCGAAAGAATTTACTTTCATGGATTGTGCTTATGTTGTGCTGGATTTGTCTGGTTGCTGCAGCGTCATCGCCACAATTGGTGGGACAGCCGGGCAAAAAAACTAAAACCGTACGAAGTTTCCTGATCGCAGCGGATATTTCATTCAGCATGGCACAACGCGACTGGCAAGTTGACGGTAAGCAGATGACCCGTTGGGAGGCGATTAAATACCTGATGAAAGATTTTGTTGCAGAACGGAAAAGTGATCAAATAGGTCTCGAAATGTTTGCCACACATGCTTACCTGCAAGCGCCGCTCACTACCGACCTTGGGGCTATTACCTGGCTGCTCGATCAGACGGAAGTAGGTATGGCCGGACAAATGACCAATCTTGGCGAAGCCATTGCATTTGGCATCAAAATTTTCCGTGAAGACACCATCAAACAGCGTGTAATGTTATTGATGACCGATGGTGTAGACGGAGGACAAGACATTTCACCTCTCGATGCTGCCGATGCCGCCAAACGCGACAGTATTAAAATTTATACACTCGGCATCGGTAATACCGTGAGCGGCGGCTATGCTATAGACGAAAAACTGTTGACACAAATAGCTGAAACTACAGGTGGCAAGTATTTTAAAGCCGACAGTCAAAAAGAGATGCAAAATGTATATGCTGAATTAAATAAAATGCAACCGATCGTTTATGAAGAAGAAAGTTACAAACCATTAGTATTGCTTTATATGTATCCTTTAGCCGTGGCTGTATTATTGGCATTGTTGTTTTATCTGTTTAGCGGCGCAATGCGTTTGATATTGGCTCCAAAAGGGTAGGGGTGGGGATGATGATATAGGGGGCAATTAACGATACTATAGCTATTATTGAAAAATACTGATCAGTAAACGTATGTTTAAATAAGTAACAACAGCTCCGATGATCAGTAAAATAATATTCAAAAACAGGCTATTGGCATATTTTCCCATCAAATTCTTATTTGAAGTCAAATAGATTTGTGAAAAAATAGTAATTGGCAATTGAATACTCAGCATCATCTGGGAATAAACCAAACCCATAAACGGATTTCGGATAAACATAATGATAATCAGAGCCAGGACGAGTGATATGGCTACACCCCACCGGGAATGCTTATCCTTGATATCATAAGGTTCGCCAAAAATTCCTGCAAATATGGTTCCTCCTGCCATGCCTGAAGTTACACTTGAGGATATCCCTGCAAAAAGCAAAGCAATGGCAAATACCAGGCCGGCTCCTTTGCCCAAAATAGGGGTCAGCATTTCCTGGGCTTGTTGCAGTTCACTCACAGGAACGGAGTTTGCATAAAAAGCAGATGCAGCCAGCAGGATCATTGCACTGTTGATAGCCCAACCCACTCCCATGGAAAAGATTGTATCAAAAAATTCAAATCGCAATTGTTTTCCAATCACTTTTTCGTCTTGCAGGTTCCATTGGCGGCTTTGGATAATTTCCGAATGGAGAAAAAGATTATGAGGCATCACTACAGCTCCAAGGACACTCATTACGATAACAATGGAACCTTCGGGTATGACAGGCGTAACCCACGATTTTAATGCTACATTCCACTCAATGGGCGCCAAAATAAGTTCATAGAGAAAAGAAAAACCTATGATGGAAACAAAACCGATAATCCATCGTTCGATTTTGCGATACGAATTGGTGAGAATCATTATTCCGATGAAGATGGCAACCACTACAGATCCGATTTTCAACGGTATGCCAAATAACATTTGCAAAGCGATGGCGCCTCCCAGGATTTCGGCTAAAGAAGTTGCCACCGAAGCCAGCATAGCAGTGCCGAGGATACCACGTCCCAACCGGGTGGGAAAATGTTCCGTAATTGCTTCCGAAAGGCATTTACCTGTGACAATACCTAAATGGGCGACATTGTGCTGCAGGATAATCAACATTAAAGTGGACAAGGTAACCATCCACAAGAGGGTATAACCAAAGTCGCTGCCTGCAGCCAGATTGGAAGCCCAGTTGCCGGGATCGATGAAGCCTACAGTAACGAGTAATCCAGGGCCAATATACCTGAAAAATTCGAGCGACGGATTGTCCTTTCCTTTATCAAAACTGGTTTTTATCAATTTTATCAAATTCATTTTGCATAAAATCCTGTTATAAGTTATACAATTCTGGAAAAGAAAGGTTGAAATGTGATCAACTTATGTTAAGGCAAAAGCCCGGTTGTTTTTTCCATATGCAAGCATGACATATGATATGGTTATGGTTGCCAATCCGATCTCCGCCAGAAAAAGACCGCTATAGCCAAAACGTCCTGCTATGGCACCCGAAATGACGGCAACAAACAATCCGCTAACTTGAGTGAGAACGGTTTGAATGGTAAAATCGGTGCCTTCGTAACCATTTCGTACACAGTTCATAGAAACAGTATACACCGTCACCATGATCATACCGTATATGCCCCACGACAAACAAACACCTGCATAAACCGCGACATCGGGGCAATGGCCAAGACTCAACCAGTAGAAATATATCGGTACTATTATCAAGCAAACAAATGATAGTTTCATTGCGGTTCGCAGTCCCAGACGTTTAATAAAAATACCCGCCAGAAACGAGCAAAGCGCAGCCACCGCAGCTCCCGATATGTTTGACATAAAACCGATTTGCCGCATGTCATATCCCAGGTCAACCAGAAACGGTTTGAGCATAGCTTGTATGCCAAACAATCCCGAATAACAAATGAGCAAAAAAACGACCTGTTTCCTAATACCTTTTTGTGTAAAAAAACCTACGATGTCAGTCCATGATATTCCGGATGTTTTGGTTGCGGGCGACAACTGATGGTTAAACCGCCATAAAGGTAACAAGGCAATAAGTACAAACAGGGACAACCCGACTAAGGATGCATGCCACCCCAGGTAATTATACGTGAGCAGCAAAACACCGCCCCCTATGACAGTTCCCATGAATCCACCCATACTTTGGACGCTGTTGCCTGTTCCGCGTTCTTTATGACTCAATACCCGGATAGCCAGTGCATCAGTAGCTATATCCTGTGTGGCCGAAGCTGTAATAGCCAGTAGCATCAGGATAATGATCAATGTAAAGTTCGTTTGCAAATTGAAAAACCCCACGGAAAGTATGGTTGCAGCATAGAATAATTCGGCTCCTACAATCCATCGTTTGTATTGTCCCAGATTTCGCGTAGTATGGTCTACCAGCGGAGCCCACAGAAATTTCAATATCCAGGGAAGTTTCACCAATTGGAAAAGTCCGATGGACTCCAACGAATAATTCTCCTCACGCATAATTACCGGGACAGCCGTCGAGAAAAAACTCATTGGAATGGACTGTGCAATGTATAGTCCGAAAAGGGTAAAATATTTTTTCATTTTGCTCATTGAGAAAACCCGGTAAAATTTCCTTCGATAAATTTATCTATAGGAGATCTTGCCGGGTTTGACAATATATCTTAAAATTTCAATTTCACATCAAGGCCGATTAAAAACGGGATTCCCGGCTGTACATATGACGCCTGTAATTGAGGTATATCAAAATAGTATACGTTATATTTCGTATCCAGGATATTACGCGCCCACAAAGTTACATCTGCAAAACTTTTGGAAAAACCTATACTGGCATTGAGCAAACCGTATCCGTTTTGCTTTGCGGTATTACTGTCATTCCAGTATATCTCGCCCACACCTGTGTACAATGCGTGGAAAGTAACGTCATCCAGCCAGGTCAAGGATACAGGCCAACGATAAGTCGCTCCTGCACCCAGCGTTTGACGGGGTATCTGCGGAATAAAATTGCCACTGTAATCCACTGTTTCGGAAGGGGTATAGTCGGTTAAGGTAGCATGGGTATAACCATAACTGAGATTCAAATTCAGATTATTGAGCGGTTGTGTATTGACGCTTAGTTCGACACCTTTGCTTGCCGATTTACCTGCATTCACAATCATTTGTCCGGCCCCTGAAGGGACTGTACGGGGGATATGCTGGTTGGTAAGGTCGATATAAAAACCTGCAACATCTACCGAGGTACTTCCACCTAATTGCAGTTTCACACCTAGTTCGTAATTCCAACTTTGTTCCGGGTCAAATGAACGGTATTGCTCTTCTTCCACCAGAGGATTAAAGCCACCCGTTTTGTATCCTTTGCTTACCGAAGCATATACGGCTTGTTTCCCGATCATGTAACGTAATGCCGCTTTAGGCAGAAATTCAAAAAATTCGAGTGTAGTTTCCGGTTCGGCTTCAATCAATATCCCATCCATCATCCACTGCTGTTGACGGTAATCCTGTCCCGATTTTTCATAATCTACACGCAATCCCACTGTGGCAGAGAGACCCTTTATCAGGATATTATTAAGCGTGGATTGATGGTATGCGGCCAACCCGTATGTATGCGTATCATTGATGATCGACGCAGTGTCGGGCGTTCTTGCATAATACGAAGGCGGGACAGGCATATTATAATTCACGTTCACCGGATTATCTATTTGCTGGTAGAATCCGAACAAACCTGTTACCCAGCGATAATTACCGTCAAGATCCGATTTTGCAATGACTTCTTGTGAAATCATGTTTTGCTTCGTACGCTGTACTGCCGAATAAAGATCTTTTGCCGTGTAATCCTGGTCGATTGCCTGTTCATCATTCAGGTACTGGTATCCGGTATTGGCCCGGATACTACCCCAACTTGTCTGGTATTCAAATTTATATCCGGCCGATAAAATATCACGCGTATAAGAGCTCGGATGATCATAATCTACCGAATCGACAGCGCCGGTTTCAGGATCGTATTTCGCATATGCATAACCATCCTGCTTGCTGTGTTCGTAATTTACCGATAATTCCGAAACCGCCTTATCCGAGTGGCGGTATGCCAGGCGCAAACGTCCCGATATGTCGTCAACTGAAGCGACCTTATCACCTGAATAATGATTGGTATAATATCCGCCTTTAGCGAGATAATTTACTCCAAGCACCATTCCCAGGCGGTCTGTGAGTTTAGAGTAATTACTAAGAGTCGCTTTCATGTATCCATAATTGCCACCCGATAGGGATACATTTGTCCCCCTGTGTCTTAACGGCGATTTTGTGGCGACATTGATCATGCCTCCCATCGTGTTGCGCCCATAAAGTGTTCCCTGGGGCCCGCGAAGCACTTCTACGTATTCAATATCGAAAAAGTCGAAATCAAACGATGACTTTTCGAAATAAGGAACTCCATCGACATATAAACCTACCGACGGAGAATTGATACGCGAGCCGATCCCACGGATATAGACGGGAGAAGTAAGTTTCGACCCATAATCGGGCATATAGAAATTGGGCGCCAACGTAGTCACACTACGCAAGGAAGAAGCATTTTCGCGTTCCAACTGTCGCGATGAAAGCAATGATACGGACGCCGGTAAGTCCTTGGTCCGGAAAGTCTCCTTGGTAGACGAAACGATTACTTCATTCAGGTTTACCTGCGTAGCTATACTGTCGGCAGTATTTTGTGCCTGCAATCGGGTTCCTCCCCATAGCATTATTATGAAGATGAAATATTTTTTAATATTCATAATTAATTACAAATGAAATACAAAAACGAACAGACAACAATTTGCCTGTGGTCAATTTTGTGTTAAAGAAAAAACAGTTAATTTTACAATATCTTTTTCGATATCAAATAATCGTAATACCTGTTGGTATTCCTTAACCAATAGGAGGGGGCCGAAAAAATAGTGAATGATAAACTTCCGGCTCGATCGATATAAAATCTTGAAGATGAGCGGTGTAATCAAAATAGTCGTAAATCACAGTGATATAATCGAAATACCACAATGAACAAACGACATCTTTTTGAGTATAATGAATATGGTCCTCAATAATCTCAGTTTCTGAGTGTGTGAGGATGATGTAATTCGGAGGTGAAAGCGAAGAATGTGGGCAAGTTGTCGTGAAAACTTGTTCGTTTGGTTTTTGTTGATGTTGTCGGTTAGCTGTAAAAAATGCAAGATTGGCCAAATAGAAAATCGCCAAAACAAGATATACAGCTAACGATGGGGTCGAAAACAAAAACATTAAACTTCCCAATTTTTCGAAAGGTCAAAAATATGATTATTTATCAGAATATGCAAAATCCGGTTTGTCATTGTTAATATTGAATTATATCATACTTTTCTTTTCGTTAACCAACAAAATCGGCACGTTCATCAAACAATTCTTTTGAATGTGTCAACATGTCAAAATCTTCATGTAATATTGTTGGAAATTTTAGCGTTGGATAAAGTATGTTGGTAAGTTTCTGAATCCCCTTATTTCATGAGGAATAGAAAAAAAATGCGGCAGAAGTTTTGGAGTATATTGGTGTGTTGTGCGATAGCAGTTACATGTTTTGCGCAAGATGCACAAATTGAAAATTTGTATTTACAATTAAAGCAGCATCCGGCTAATGATACGGTACGCGCAGGAGTTATCTCCCGGATAGCAATAGCTTATAATGGTATCAGCAAAGATAGCATGTTCCGTTATTGCCGGATTTTACTGGATGAGGCGCAGCAAAGCAAAAATACCTGGCAATTAGCCCAGGCCGATATGATAATGGGGTTTTATTGGATAGGAATCCAACCAGACGAGGCGATTGAATATTTGTCAGAATCATATGATCTATTCAAGAATCTGAATGAAAAGAAAAAAATGATTGCTATTACCAACCAGATTGCAGCTACTTGCTATGCTAAAGGAGACTATGAAAAGCAATTGTTTTATTTGCGGAGGTCATTACAAGAAGTTTTGGATATTGATGATAAAAAACTTGAAATAAAAATATTACACCAGATCTCAGGCTCATATTTTTATCAGAAAAATTATGATTTGGCCGAAGAATATTCGTTAATGGCCCTTCAGGAATCACGTGAGAATGACGGATATTTATTGGACCCGATTCTTATAGCCCAAGCGGGGGTTGAATTTCAAAGGCAAAATTACAGGCAGGCTATCAACCTGAGCGAAGAAGTACTTGCCCGTGCGCAAAAAAAAGGACAAACCCATACAGAAATGGTATGCCTGAACAACATTGCCGAGTGTCGTATCATGATGGGGCAATATGGTCAGGCACGTCGCTTGCTCGAACAGAATCTTCGGAATACCTCCCTTGTCAATTATGATGAAAGTTATTATGCATCCCTGCAATTATTGGTGAGGGTTGATACGGCAACGGGTAATTTCAGGCAAGCCCTCGTGACGCAAAGAAAAATTGAAATGCTGGATGCACAAAAATATTCATTGGAGCAATTACAGGATAGTTCACACGATCTTTTGCAAAGTGAATTGCAAAAAATAAACTTGCAATTGTCCAATGTAGGCATGATGTATGAAGGGAAAGAAGAACAGTTAGCCAAGATGAATATTTTTGTTGTAATACTAATTATATTAGTAATTGGAGGAACGACTTGGACGATATGGACGGGGCGGTTGTTGCGAAAAGCCAGGCAAAAAGGGAATGAGTTAGCTTCCGAAAATAAATCCATTGGCGAGAAAATGGGAAAAGCAGACAGTAGTTTTCAACTGATAAGTAAGAAAAAAGATGCTGCGAAGGAAGAGTACGACTGGTTGGAACAATCTGACCGGGCAAAAACACGATTGTTTAAAACCATTTCAAACGATTTGCAGCATCCTTTGGTACAGTTGCAATCGAGATTAACCGATTTGATGGCAACCGATATCAGTGAGGAACAATTCAAACGGGCTGCAAAAGAATTGACAAATACTGTAGGTGACATATCCCTGTTACTCGAAAATCTGTTGCAATGGTCCAAATATAAATCGCAAGATGTCCAGGCAAAGCCACAATATGTTGAAGTGGATGCAATGATCAACGATGCCATCAGTCAACAGAAATATGGTGCCGCGGAAAAGAATATTATTCTGGCCAATACATTTAAACATCAGTTGTATGTGTATGCCGATGAAGATATGGTGAAATCGTTGTTAAAAACCATTTTACAAAATACCATTAAACTGTCGAGATCAGATGCTAATGTCAGTATATCAAGCCATAAAAACAATCAAGAAGGTTGGATACAGATCCATTATCAGGGACAAATGCCTTTACAGGAAATGTATTTGCAACTTTTTCGTGAAGAAGGCTATAACCCTGAACAATCAGAATTAGGCAAGGCAATCAGCTTAGGTTGGATGTTATGCCGCGCCCAGGCCGAAGCCAATAAAGGAGCTATTAAAATAGAAAACATATCACCGGATGCATTCGATATATTATTATGTTTTCCATTGGAAGAAACGATCAATAAGAAAAAAGCCTGACAATCATCGAGAATTGTTGGGAACGCATAACTATTCTGATTCTCATCAATTATTTTCGTGAAATTCTTACTACATTTGCCATTGTCAAAATCACATACATATGGAAAGTATCGATTGGAAAAATCTGCCATTCGGTTATATGAAGACCGATTATAATGTTCGTTGTTATTACAGGAACGGGAAATGGGGCGAGCTTGAAATCAGTTCGTCCGAATATATCATGTTGCATATGGCGGCAACTTCATTGCATTACGGCCAGGAAGTTTTTGAAGGAATGAAAGCTTACCGGGGAAAAGACGGGAAAGTCCGTTTGTTCCGTTGTCGCGATAATGCCCGCCGTTTTATCGATTCGGGCAGTTATATTCAGATGGCGGCTCCTCCGGTTGAACTGTTTGTCGAAGCAGTAAAAAAAGCTGTACGGCTCAACGAGCACTATGTCCCGTCGTATGAATCAGGCGCCACTTTATATGTTCGTCCGTTTTTGATCGGTTCGGGTGCCGAAGTGGGAGTCAAACCGTCGAAAGAGTATCTCTTCATGGTGTTTGTGACCCCGGTAGGACCTTATTTCAAGACGGGATTCAAACCGGTAGATGTGATGATTACCCGTGGAAGTGACCGCGCTGCGCCATTGGGGACAGGGCACATCAAATGTGGAGGCAACTATGCCGCCAGCTTGCCTGCTGCGATTGAAGCGCAACAGATGGGATATTCCACCTGCCTGTATTTGGATGCCAAAGAGAAAAAATATATTGATGAATGTGGTCCGGCTAATTTTTTTGGGATCAAGAACAATACATATGTTACACCTGCTTCGCGAAGCATATTGCCATCCATCACCAACAACAGCCTGATGACATTGGCTAAAGATTTAGGAATAACAGTAGAACGTCGTCCAGTAGAAGTTTCGGAGTTGGATACTTTTGAAGAAACTGGCGAATGTGGTACAGCAGCTGTCATCACGCCGGTCGGCAAGATATTCGATCCGCAAAATAATAAAATATATGATTACGGCAGTGAAGCCGGGCCAATCAGCACAAAACTATACAACCTGTTGCGGGCCATACAATATGGTGATGCTCCCGATAAGCACGAATGGGTCGAGATAGTGGATTAATCGAATTTATGTTGTAGGGTGAAAAGGTCTGTGGTTAGCCTTCCTCCACAAGGTCGATGTTCAAGTTTTCGGCACGGGCGCGCCATTTTTCTTTAGCCAATTCCTGCATGTCGGCTTGGCTGTCGCGTTCGTCAATAATTTCAAATCCGAAAATAGTCTCAATAATATCTTCCAATGTGACAATTCCGCCCATGCCGCCGTATTCGTCAACAAGTACGGCAATTTGTTCTTTTTTCTCCAGGAGAATATCAAATAGTTTTGGTACGGTAACGTTTTCATAACAAATAATCACCGGGCGCTTGACATGATCCACAGTCAAGTTCCCGTTGCCTTTGCTTATTTGATCGATAACGTCGTATTTCAATACAAACCCTGTGATGTTATCGGCGGTTTTGTTATAGACAGGAAATCGTGAATGTCGAATTACATCCGGATTATTGAAGAAATCAGATAATTTGGTGTCATCTGGGATAGCTACAACAACGGTTCGAGGTGTCATAATTTCGTTAGCCTTGATCGAACGCGAACGGATCAGGTTTTTTATGGTAACACTTTCACTTTCGGCAAACACACCTTCTTCCATCCCAATTTCGGTAAGCGCTGCAATCTCCTCGCGGCTTACTTTCTCCTGAGGTTTTCCTCCTGAGAAAAGTTTGGTAATTCCCTTTGATATCCAGACAATCGGATACATGATATAAATCATTACACGAACAATTTGTGCTATCGGAAAGGCCAAGCTTCTCCAGTAGCGTGTCCCAATACTTTTGGGTAATATTTCGGATAACAATAAAATCAACAACGTTAATATCGCCGACACAAGACCGAAATAAGCTTCGCCCCATATGGCGGTCGCCTGGGCGCCTACACCGGCAGCACCTACCGTATGCGCGATGGTATTGAGCGAAAGAATGGAAGATAACGGTTGGTCAATATTTTCTTTAAGGTGTTTCAACAATTTGGCCCCTTTCTTCCCATTATCCTCGTTGGTTTTGACAAAAGATAAAGATACAGACAGGAGTACAGCCTCGGCAACAGAACAAAGAAAGGAGACGGACAGGGCCAATAAGAGGTATGCAAAAAGAAGTCCCATGAAATGAATGCTATTTTATTTAAACAGGATCCCGAATGGTTTGTTTCAATTATTTTGACAAAGGTAATTTTTTAAGGAATTGAATGACCCAACTTAATCCCGATTATGTACATTTGCAAAAAAGAAATTGAATGTATATGATAAAATTGAAGCCAAGAGATAAGGCCCCCGATTTCAAAGGAAAGAACCAGGACGGAAAAGAAATTTCCCTGACAGATTATAAGGGTAAGAAATTAGTCTTGTATTTTTACCCGAAGGATAATACCAGTGGTTGTACAGCAGAGGCATGCAGTCTGCGCGATTCATACACAGAGTTTCGTCGCCGCGGATACGAAATTGTTGGAGTAAGCCCGGATAGTGAAAAGTCGCATACCGGTTTTATTACCAAAAATGCCTTGCCGTTTACCCTGATCGCCGATACAGATAAAGTTATAGCTACAGCATATGGCGTATGGGGTGAGAAAAAGATGTATGGTCGCGCTTACATGGGTATTCTTCGTACCACTTTCGCGATTGATGAAAAAGGTGTGATCGAAAATATTATCGAAAAAGTGGATACTAAAAAACACGCTGAACAATTGTTGGGTTGAATACCCATAGCAATTCAAAAATCGTTAAAGACATGACACCCGAGCATATCCGTAACATACTTGAATCGGTACAACAAGGCAGGCAAGATGTGGATTCTGCTTTCGAACAATTAAAAGATCTCCCATTTACCGATATGGGATTTGCCAAAATTGACAACCATCGGCAGATCCGTACCGGTTATCCTGAAGTGATCTTTTGTGCAGGCAAAACGCTTGAACAGTCCGAAGAAATTATCCGCCTGATGTACAGTCGCGGCAGCAATATATTGGCAACCCGTGTTTCCGAAGAATTGGCTCAAAGGGTTAAAGGTTTATATTCTGAAGCAGCGTACAACCCGGCAGCCCGGACCATTGCCATACGCCGGAATGAAATTCCTGTCACTTCCACGTACGTTTCTATTGTAACCGCCGGCACGGCGGATATTCCCGTGGCTGAAGAGGCTGCGGTTACTGCCGAACTTTTTGGTAACAAGGTGGAACGTATTTTTGACGTGGGTGTAGCTGGAATTCACCGTCTATACAGTCGGATTGATCTGATCAGGGGAGGCCGGGTTATTATAGCTGTAGCCGGCATGGAAGGCGCTCTCCCCGGTGTGATTGGCGGTTTGGTAGACAAGCCGGTGATAGCGGTTCCCACCAGTGTAGGTTATGGCGCTAATTTTAACGGCTTGTCGGCCTTACTTACCATGCTCAATTCTTGCGCTGCCGGGATTTCGGTTGTTAACATCGACAACGGTTTTGGCGCCGGATATTTAGCCAGCCTGATCAATAAGGGATAAACTTCCGGTGTAGGATTGACAAGTTCTTGATATTGTGGCGGCGCTGAGGAATGATTAAATATTGTTTAGTTAGCGACTCTGACAGGTCTATCGACCCTGTCAGGTCATTGTGCTGCGACCTGTCAGGCTGCGAAGCTGCTGACCGGGTCGGGATAGGAAACGTAGAGATAATGATTTATTACAAAATAAAATAACCATTTTTATCGTTAGTATTTATTGCAGATGAAAATAATCGGCAAAAACACCTACATTTGTAATTTTTATTGGTTTATACGGGTACCATCACTGTATTGATGAAAAATTTGTTAGCAAACCTTCGTTTTATATTTGCGATTTTGGTGTTGTGGTGTGCCACAAGTTTTAGGGCAACTGCCCAGCTGACGTCGCAACATGCGGATGGTCGTACCCCTACGGCTTATATCAATCCAAAACAAACATACGACACTATTTTTGCCTTCAATCAGACGCCAGCAGTCAAAAAAGGAGATTTGTTTTTGCGATATTGTCCACCGTCTACCATCAATTGGGAGCTACAAAAGCCGAATGAAACAGGGTTCAAACCCTATAAATCGTTTGTAAATGTCATTCAATGCGGCATTGACACATTGATGGCCGGGACATACCGGATAACGGTCACAAACAAGTATGCTCCTGACTCGGTAATCATGTGCCGGGTAGATACTGTGAAAAATGAAGGAACATATAACATTACGGTGACTCCGGACAAGGGAGAACCCAATTCGTGTATCAGTCCGAATCCACAGTGTTATTTTAATGTTTCGGTCAATCCCGTAAAGAGTACATTCGACTGGTATCGTTTTAACAAGGATACAAAGAATTTCCCAGACCAGGCTTTTGCGACCATCCCGGACGCTATTGCAACACAAACCGATACATTGAGTGAAAGCGGTTACATGGTAAAAGTAACGCCACAGGGACAAACTGCACCATGTGATTCTTTTGTTGCATGGTTGTACATGAATCCGGGATTTAATCTCAAATTGAAGAAAGATGATGCCGGTGCAGTCTATTTTACAGACAAATTCTGCGACCGCACGGATTTCCGTATCGATCCCAACAATCCTGTGCAGCAGTCCTTTTACGTATACTATAATCCCACAACAGGAGGAAAAGAAACACTGAACAATGTGATCTCCTTCACATCGAGAGCGGGAAGCGGGGCTGCGACATCTGCTATATTGCGGACACAAGGCAGCCAGCAATATTTCAGGATATATCAACCGCCCTATCAGGATATCAGGTATTATTTTACGGGGAAAGATATGTTTGGCATACAACGTAGCGATGATATCCAGTATGAAACTATTATACCACATGCGGCCATGACATTAGTCCTGCCGGAGATTGACCCGCAATCGGCGCCTGTGGCGGTTTCTTTTCTCAACCAATCGATTAATGTAACAGAATACCTGTGGCGGTTTGGTGACGGTGATTCGGCTGTTTACAATCTGGACCATTTGGTTCCCGACACGGTGAAGCACTCTTATTATACTCCCAAAACATACACTGCTGTGTTGTTTGTAAGCAATTTATATCAATGTACCGATTCCATAGCGAAAAAAATTACTGTTGATCCTCCGAAATTAGATGTGGCAAATGTATTTACGCCCAATGGAGACAACATGAATGATTATTTCAAGCCGGAAAACGTATCCATACGCTCGTTTGAAATTTCGATTTTCACCCGTGCAGGTATGCGGGTGTATCACTACAAAGGGAATGACCTGCGTAGCTGGCAGGGATGGGATGGTCGTATCAACGGCGGAAAAGACGCTGCCGAAGGGGTATATTTTTACGTATTGAAAGCTACCGGTTGGGATGAGCCTCCCACAAAATATGATGCCAAAAACGGAAACTACCGGGGCGCTGTTTATTTATATAGATAAAAGAATGACGGCTCGATCATATATGAATAGCAATCGTATCATCATCATATTTTTTTTATGGATGCTTTCGATGGGCATCATGCCTGCACAGGATTCTCGTGAGCAGGTGGTGTTCAAGGCAATGACGGATGAACTCCAACGTAGCATCGACAGCTTGCATATTGCCGGATATCCACGACCATTTTTTATACAATATGCCATCCAGGAAGGTATTCTATTCCAGGTGCAGGCGACAATGGGCGCCCTTACCGGCGAAAATGAATTTCCGTTGAGCAACATGTCGGTTCAAACGCTGGTGGGAAATTACCAATTGTCCAATATCAATCACTCAAGTAGCGATTATCGTGCAGGAGGAGGCAATGATATGTCCCCGCTGGATGACGATTACGAAGAAATCCGCCGCCGCTTGTGGCTATTGACCGATCAGACATATAAGACGTCCATTGAAGCGTACAGCACCAAAATGTCGTCCATCAAACAATTGAACCTGCCGAAAGAAGTACTTGAACTTCCCGATTTTACAGCATTACCTGCAGTCAGTTATTCCGGCCAACGGGAAACAACTGTTCTCGATAAGGCATATTGGGAACGGTTAGCGCGCGACTGTTCGGCGATATTTAAAAAATATCCCAAAATCTACGGGTCTAATGTAGGGGTCGAGATTTATTCGGGTAATATTTACAGTATCAATACCGAAGGCACACGGTTAAAGCATCCTGCGGGATTAATCGTCGTAGCCGTGAATGCATACACCAAATTGGAAGACGGAGAGGAAATAAGCGATCGTATTGCCTATTATGGTTGGTCAAAAGACGATCTGCCGGCAATCGATGTCATATTACAGGATGTAGACAGGATGGCGGCAAACATCATTGCTTTATCCAAAGCGCCGGTAATGGAGGAAAGTTACATAGGTCCGGTGATGATTAAAGGTCCGGCATTGGCTTCGGTTTTGGCTTCGGAATTGATGACGCAAAGGACAGGATTGGTGGCGTACCGCACTCCATTGCGCAGTGGCGGAATACAGAAATTGATGGAGGATCGCCTGAACCGGAAAATATTATCGTCGGATATCACTGTGAAAAGTATGCCGCACCTGAAAGAATATAATGGACAACGGTTGATCGGATCGTATGAAACCGATGCCGAAGGAGTCACTCCTGCCGGAGAATTGTTGCTGGTGGAAAACGGGATATTGCGTACGTTGATGTGTGATCGAGTCCCGACTAAAAAAATAAAAGAACCAACAGGGAACAGGATATACGCTTATCAGCCACAGGGCATCTCGACACGGGTATCACCCGGAGTATTATCTGTCAGCACGTCGAACGGCGAACCATACGACAGTTTGAAGACCCGGTTATTGTCCGCAGCTAAAGACGAAGGATTGGATTATGCATACACGATCTGTAGTCTTCCCAATGGACGTTCCGCTTTGTTGTATAAGGTAATGGTGGCAGATGGCAGCATGGAATTGGTTCGCGCCGGATCGGTATCAAATATTAACCTGAGTCGCCTGAAACGTGCGCTCGGAGCATCTTCCGTGACGAATGTCCTGAATATGATCGTGGGAGGAGTACCGGTTTCTGTCATCAGCCCCGATGCCATGATATTAGAAGAAGTGGAGATCGAAAAGCAAAACCTGCAAAACACGACAAAACTACCGACTGTAGATAATCCGCTGGAAGAAGGTAGGGTTATCAGTAAATAATGCCGTTGACACGGAAGAGAATATGAAGAAATATTTAGAAGAGAGCTTTTCTAAACAAGAATAATTTAGCATGAGAACATTTCAATTTTTTCCGGTTTTCATTATCCTACTTTTTCTTTTCTCCTGCGCAGCAAAAAAGCAGGAAGATAATTCATGCAGTATCTACCAGCACGGTGTTGAAAAACTAATCTACAACAATCCTGATGTGCTGTCCGATCTGGACGTTGGTTTCAAATCAACCCCGCTGCCCATGGATTTTGACGGCGACGGCGACATGGATTTACTTATGGTTTCCACGGGAAGCTATGTGGAGGTAGGAGTTTTCTATTTCGAAAACATCAGTGGAAATGTTGACAACCCAGTGTTCCATGCAGGCGAGGAGGTTTACCCTGAACGTTACTCTATTGGCGCCGACTGGCAAGATGTTGTAGCATCGGAAGTGAACGGAATGGTGCATATTTTAACTCCTGATTTCACAAGGAGTAAACTCACTATTTTTGAAGACGTGCCGCAGCATGTGTTTTGGAAAAGATCGGATATGCCGATCGACATCAGGGAATGTACACCCAATGGGGAACGCAGTTTCTGGAAAATGATCGATTTCGACGGCGATGGCGTTCACGACCTTATTTGTGCTACGGGGCGCTCCCTTTTTTTTCTTAAAAACAGCGGAACGAGCGAAGCGCCGGTTTACGAAAAACCTGTAAAAATTACTAACAAATCGGGCAAATCAATCGCAAAAGATAGTTATTATAGTTTGGAAATTCCCTTTGCCGATTATGACAACGATGGTGATTTGGATTACGTGGCAACAACCGAATATTCAAATATCATTTATTCCGAAAACACAGGCACGGCCAAACAGTTTAAATTCGGCGACGGCGATACGTTAAGATATAAAGGCAAACCCATTCAGTTTGTTGCGCTCTCCGGCGATACCCATAAACTGCGACCGGTCGATTTCAATGGCGACGGTTTCATCGATATTATTTCCGGCGACGAAGAAGGCAAAGTTTCGTTTATGAAAAATACCGGAAAAATCGTAAACGGCATGCCGGAATTCTTACCTCCCGTATTTTTTCAGCAAGAAGCCCGGTATGTCGATTTGGGAGCTCATGCCACCCCTCGCGTTTTCGATTGGGACGGAGACGGCCTTGACGACATTATAAGCGGGAACAACGCCGGCTTCGTGGTCTTTTTGAAAAACCTCGGCGGCTATCCCCCAAAATGGGATGCCCTGAAATACCTGGAAATTGACGGAGAACCAATTCGCTTTGTCCAGACGGAATGGGTGCCGGGTACCGAACACCCGCAATATAGCTACACTAACGTGGTGCCAGGCGACTGGGACATGGACGGACTACCCGATATTTTGGTAAACGACCACAGCGGCAATGTTGTGTGGCTGAAAAATAAGGGTACGCACAAGAACCCGCAGCTTTCGCAACCGCAAGGCCTCGAAGTAGAATGGGAAGGCGAACCGCAAAAACCCGACTGGGTACCTGGCTATCCGAAAGGAAAAGAACTACTGGCTCCGTGGCGTACTACGCCGCTTATCATGGATTTCAACGAAGATGGGCTGAACGATTTGGTAATAATGGATTATGAAGGATATTTAGCGGTTTACTTGCGCTCGAAAAAAGACGGAAAACTAACCCTGAACCACCCGCAGCGCAACTTTATTTTCCCCGACGGAACTCCCATACAGTTGAACCAATTAAAAGGCAAAAGTAATGGACGCATGAAAATTACCTCTGCCGACTGGGACGGCGACGGCCTGAAAGACCTTATATTTTCACATAAACCTGCTGTTAGCTGGATGAAAAATATGGGAATGAAAGACGACAAAATGGTATTGCAATACATGGGCCGCGTAGTGTCGCGTTCGCTCATGGGGCACGACAACTGCCCCGTGGTTTCCGATTTCAATAAGGACGGCATTCCCGACTTGCTGGTTGGCACCGAAACCGGCGTGTTGTATTACTGGGAACGCACCTCGTTCGATGTTACCACAACGATGACGACCGACGGCAAACAAACACCGACGAAAAACAAATATTTTAAAAGATAAAAATCAGTGTAATCTGTAGCAAAAATCCTCAATCCGGCATCACGCATTCACATTAACATTCTCTCTTTCAATCTCCAGTAATTTTTTCTTTCTCCAAATTCCTCCGCCATAGCCAGTCAGCGTACCGTCTGCCCCAATAACCCTGTGACAAGGCAAAATGATGGAAATTTTATTTTTTCCATTCGCATTGGCAACAGCTCTTACGGCAGATGGCCTGCCCAATCGTTTGGCTTGTTTTGCATATGTTATCGTAGAACCGTACGGTATTTGTAACAGTCCAAGCCACGCTTGTTTTTGAAATTCCGTACCCACTAAATCCAGCGGAATATCAAACTTTCGCAGGTCTCCCTTAAAGTATTGTTCCAACTGTTTGCGAAGCGCATCGAAATAAACATTGTCACCCTGTACGAGCGGTGCTTTCAACGAGGTGGCCAAATGCTTTAATTCCATTTCGAGCAATTTACAATCAGCAAACTCCAACATGCAAATCCCTTGATCGGTTGCTCCAGCTATCATGGTTCCTAAATCAGTTTCGATACGGGTTATGTTGACAATGCGCTTGTCCCTACTGTAAAGTGGCGAAACTCCGATAACGTTCTTGAACATACTATTGAATCCGCTTAAAGAATCATAACCTGACTCATAAGCAACATCTGTTACGCTTTGGCCGGACTGAATACGCTGAAAAGCGGTATTTACCCGATGCATTCTTTGATAAGCATGAAACGTCAGTTTGTAGTTTTTCAAAAACCATCGGCGAACCTGGCTGGGTTCCAATTTCAATTCTTTAAGGTCGGTGTCTTTTATTTTGACCGTGGGATTATCTTCCATATATTTCAATAGCCGGTTGATATTTGATGGAGGATTTCCTGATTTTTCCAACGGCTTGCACACTTTACACGGTCTATATCCGTTAATCAGGGCTTCTTTTGCCGAAGGAAAAAATTCGACATTTTCCAATTTGGGCTTGGCCGGACATGTGGGGCGGCAAAATATACCGGTCGTTTTTACTCCGACGATGAATACTCCCTCAAAAGAGCTGTCTCTTTCGATAAACGCCTTATAAAATATTTCTCTTTCTGTTTCCATTGTTTTATTTCATTCTCAAGTAATCGTTTGAATCTTGCGGCGCTTGCATCCTATCTTTATCAGTATATTCCCGGATAACCGAAGCTACGGTAATACGGTATTTTTCGAACAAAGAATCATGACCTGTTTTTTGGCTTTCGCGATGGGCAATTTGATTGCGCCATTTTGTGGCGACTTCTTCGTTTTCCCATACCGATAAGCTAAGTAGCTTTCCTTCTTCGTTCAAACTTGAAAATCGCTCGACACTGATAAATCCTTCCATTTTCGATAATTCGGATTTCAAGTTTGCGGCATGTGATAAATATTCATCTATATCCTCTTTTTTGGGCTTCACCTCAAAGATAACAACCACTTTTGATGCGATTTCATTGTTATTCATGACTCAAGAAAATGTTTTTGATGTGTAAAACTATAACAACTGAGGGTTAGGGGATTCGAGTTCGAGTAGCCGTTTTTTTGCCGGAAGTCCGCCGCCGTAACCTATCAGTTTATGATTGCTTCCTATGATCCGATGACATGGGACGAAAATCGAAATAGCGTTGGCTCCGTTGGCTGCTGCAACCGCACGTATCGTTTCGGGATTACCCAATCGTTTCGAAAGCTTTGCATAAGATTCCGTTGTTCCGTAAGGAACCTCCAACAACTTGTTCCATACCGCTTTTTGAAAATCCGTTCCAACAAGCAACAGCGGCACATCAAAAATGGTCCTTTTTCGGTCGAAATATTCGTCTAATTGAATGATGGCTTTTTCGATCATTTCCGATTCCATTACTTCATATTCGGCATTTAATCCTTTCTGAATCCTCTCGTCGATGGATTTCCTGCGTTTTTCGATTTGCCAATCGCACAAACAAAGTCGGTTGTTGTATGAACCGAGAATGATCTCTCCGCAGGGAGACGAATAATGTTGGATTTGAATCGTATTTTTCATTAACTGCTTATCCACAATAAGCAAGTTAAAATATTGTATTTTTGCATATGGCAAATACAGAACTGTACCCTAAAGATTTTCAAGAATTCTTATCGTGTTTCCCTGATGAAAGATCATGTTGGGATTACCTTATTTCCGT
>JAVBNI010000236.1:0-3445 GCA_031551645.1 Bacteroidales bacterium
ACAGATACAATAGACGCAACCACATGGATACTGTTTTTGACAACCTAATTTGCAGAATGATTAAATTCGAGCCAATCCGCAGAAAATTAAAAAAATAATTAGTGAGCTTTAAACGCCTATACCGATACATGTATTTTTTCCTTGTCGATGTGTTTGAATAAATGATCGTATAATGCATATCCATAGCTTTTACCTGTTTCATCCTTGTCAAGGTATATGGTAACTTCGTTTGTCGTTGAATAGGCGGAGCGATTATTCCATGTGTGTGCGTAACAATAACCGATAATTTTACTTTCCAGTTCACCGACGTAAAACGGAAAACCGGAATCAAGAACATCACTGATACGTTGTTCCATTTCCTTTTCCGGAACAGGCAAGGTTTCAAAACTGATGGCTGTGTTTTCAATATAGTAATTATAAATATCACAAATAGCCCGTGTGTCGTTTAGAGATACTTTCCTAATATTCATATCTTCATGTTTTTATGTTGCAATAATGCATTTTTTTTTCTTTATGCAAAATTACAAACAATCATTTGGATAGAATTAGTCCTCTTAAAAATAATCTTTCTTCATGGTTTTTCAGGACACAGAACACCACAGAGGCCACTTAACACCGGTTTACAATTCTTTGAGTTTGATATTCCGGTACCAAACTTCATAGCCATGATCCTGTAGCCCGATATATCCTTTCGAAGCAACATTGACCATTGGTTTCCAATTTTTGAATTTGCTGTTGGCGCACATTTCACGCCATTCGGGTGTTCCGATGGTAAATTCATTTACTTTCACACCATTCTGGTATTGTTCTACTTTCTGGTTTTTCACCTTGATTAAGACAGTATTCCATTCACCGGCGGGTTTGGCATTCTGAGGCACAGCCGGTAACAAATCGTATAACGCGCCTGCCTGATGGATGCCTTTGCTTCCTTCTTTATTGTCGACTACCTGCATTTCAGGAGCCGAGTAATGTAGTGGCTGGTCTGCGATTTCTATTCCTCGATAATGAATACCGCTATTACCATTTTTACTGATATTCCACTCAAGGTATAATTCAAAATCCTCGAACATCTTCTTATATACGATGTCTATCCCTTGCTTCCCATCCCGCGCAGCCGCAATACAATGCATGGTGCCATTGACCACTTCCCATTCGCTGGCCGGTACTTCTGTCATATTATATCCGCGCCATCCATTGAATGACTTTCCATCAAACAATAATATCCAGCCGTCTTTCTTTTCCTGTTTCGACAGGGTATTTAACTTCTGTGCCCAGGTAAAAAGGGCGGTGCCGGCCATTAGGATTGTTACAATAAGTATTCTTTTCATCTTGATTTTAATTTGTTTGCGCCCATAACGAAGCACACATGGTAAGAATCAAACTCACTACGATAATTTTTGCACAGAAATAAAAAAATGGTCGTTTCATAACAAATTAGGTTAATATTTTTTCAAAGGAAATCGAATGCGCTTAATAAAACGATTAAATAAATGCTTAAATAAATGCTTAATATGTGAAGTGTGTATTGTTAAAATTTTTTGTATGATCGCTTATTATATTTAATTACATGAAAAATCATGTTTTTTTGAAAAATCGTGAAAAATAGCTTGTTTTATTGCCGAATATTCAGTTACTTTGCAAATAGTGCAGAATTATCATCACTCGATGTTTATAACAACTGTGTTAATATATTTGTCTTGATTGTCAAACTTAATTAGCAAAATAATTATCAAATAACTATAGTTAAAACCAAACAAATCGAATAAACTTATGGATACAAACAATCAAAACAATTTGTCCCGCAGGCGCTTTCTGGGAACAAGCTTGGCTTCAATTGCAGCTTTTACAATAGTTCCCCGGCACGTTTTGGGAAAAGGATTCATTGCGCCGAGTGACCAGATCACTCTTGGGTTTATTGGCGTAGGCCAACAGGGAAAAGGGTTGCTCAATACATTTGCAAAACGGGCGCAAATTGTTGCTGTTTGCGATGTGGATACGCAAAAACTCGAAAGAGGTAAGAAGATAGTTGAGGATGCTTATGCAAAGTTAGGCACATCGGCCAAAGGACTCAAGACATACAAAAACTTTAGGGACTTGTTATCCAACAAAAGCATTGATGCAGTGGTAATCGTTACTCCCGACCATTGGCACGCTGTCAATGTAATAGAAGCAGTCAAAGCCGGAAAAGATGTATACTGCGAAAAACCGTATTCGCACAGCATTGAAGAAGGACGCTTGATGGTACAGGCTGTGGAAAAATACAAACGTATCAACCAGACGGGGAATATGCAACGGTCGTGGAAAAATTTCCGTAATGCATGCCAACTTGTGAGGAATGGAGCCATTGGCGATATTCTGGAAGTAAAAGTAAGTGTCGGCCCGCCACCTGTAAAATGTGATCTTCCGACAGAACCTACTCCAAGTTACCTGAATTGGGACTTATGGGTAGGCCCGGCCGAATACCGGGGTTATAATGCCATCCTGTCGCCACCGGTGCAAATAAGCAAGTTTCCCGATTGGCGTAACTACAAGGAATATGGCAACGGTATGACTGCCGACTGGGGTGCACATATGTTTGATATTGCTCAATGGGGGTTGGGTAAAGATGATAGTGGCCCTGTTGCAATTTACCCGCCGGACAAAGACCATAAATATCTGACTTTTGAATATGACAACGGGATAAAGATGACCCATGAAAATTTCGGGCGTGGCAGTGGTGTGCGTTTTATCGGGACAAAAGGAGTTATTGACATCAGTCGGGAATATTTTGAAACCCTCCCGGTAAAATTGGCTGATCATGATTATGCTTCGGACAGTATCAAGCTATACGAAAGCAACGATCACTATGACAATTGGCTCGATTGTATTCGTACACGTAAACAGCCGATATCAACTGCCGAAATAGGCCATCGGACTGCTACGGTTTGTTTCCTAGCCAATATCGGATATGAATTGGATCGTCCGCTCCGCTGGAATCCTGCCAAAGAAGAATTTGTGAATGACGATGAGGCTAATAAACTTCGTTCGGGATATCTTCGTAAACCCTGGACAATGAAGTTTTAATCTTCTGTTGTTTTATTGTTATTGCCCTATCAGGATATCCCAATAGGTTTAAACATCTGGCCGAATTCAAAATTCAGCCGGATGTTTTTAATTTATAGGATGAGACACATAAATAAAATTTGTGGTTTCGTTTGGAGGTATACTTTTAGAACATTTTTTGTGTTATTTTTGTATAAAAGTCAGCTTGGTATCAGATTAAGTTTATTTTGTTGGTTTGACCTTGTCAGATCAATGCGGAAGACCTGTCAGGTAGGGTGTTCAAAACTGGATGAAATTTTTCATGCAATTTTTATTAAAAATTACATTGAAAGTATTGGTAAACGCTGTTTTATAATTATAAAACATAGAGTACTGTTTTGTAACAATAAATTCCATCATGTAT
>JAVBNI010000058.1:0-5363 GCA_031551645.1 Bacteroidales bacterium
GCCGAAAGTAAATTTTTTCTTTCAAAACCTCTCAGTGTTTTATGGGAGAGGATTTTGAAAGAAAAAAAATAAAAGAATGTAAACGAAGTGCTGAGATTTTAAAAGCTCTTTAGAGTGTCAACGAACTTGTGATATTTAATACTTAATTCTTAATTCTTAATTCTTAATTCTTAATTCTTAATTCTTAATTAATTAGTGATTTATCCCAATAATTTCGAGGAGAAAATTAATTTCTCCCGCATACGCGAATGGTTGAAAGATTTGTGTCTTTCGCCGTTAGGCTATCAAAAAGTAGATGAAATCCGGTTCCTGACATCTTTTGATGAAATTGATCTATTGACGGGACAGGCGGCAGAATTCCGGCAAATATGCCTGATGGAGACTAATTTTCCATCGGATGATTTTTTTGACATGACCCCCATGTTCAAAAGCATTACGATACCGGGAACTTTTCCTGCTGTGGAAGATGTATTTGCATTGAAAAAGTCATTAGAAACCATCCGGGACATATTGACTTTTTTCCGGGGCAAAAGTGAGGAATACCCTTTACTTCGCAGCCTGACAAATGATGTTGACTATTTCCCGGGAATTATCAAAGCTATTGACAAGATACTCGATCATAACGGACAAATCCGCGATAATGCCTCACCCGAATTAGCCGGCATCCGTCGGGAAATTTCCGACAAACAGGCATCGGTATCGCGTGTTATGCAACGTATTCTTAAACAGGCACAAACCGATGGTCTTGTTGATGTTGGCACGTCACCGGCTATTCGCGATGGACGAACCGTCATTCCGGTTAATTCGTCTTTCAAGCGGAAAATCAACGGCATCGTCCACGATGAATCAGCAACGGGCCGAACTTCTTACATCGAACCGGCCGAAGTGGTAGCTGCCAATAACGCCATCCGGGAATTATTTTTTGCCGAGCAACGCGAAATTGTGAAGATACTCACCACCTTTGCCGACCAGTTGCGCCCGTATTTAGATGAACTGTACCTTGCATTCGATTTTCTCGGAGATATTGATTTTATCAGAGCAAAAGCCCTATTAGCCGTCAAACAGAATGCCATTAAGCCAATATTTTCGGGACAGCAGGCTTTTGAATGGCGACGGGCAATGCATCCGATCATGTATCTCAATTTCAAAAAAGAGAACCGGGAAGTAGTACCCTTGGACATCCAACTGAAACCGGCACAACGCATTTTACTGATCTCCGGCCCCAATGCTGGTGGAAAAAGCGTATGCCTGAAAACCGTCGGCCTAATACAATACATGTTCCAATGTGGCTTGCTGGTACCCATGTCGGAAAATTCAGAAATGGGATTATTCGATACGTTATGCATCGACATCGGTGACGAACAATCCATCGACAATGACCTAAGTACATATAGTTCGCACCTGCTGAACATGAAACAATTCGTACGCCATGCCGGATCACGCACTATGATTCTGATCGACGAATTCGGCTCAGGAACCGAACCTGTCATTGGCGGGGCAATAGCCGAGGCCATCCTCACCAATCTCAACAATAAAGGCGTATGGGGCGTCATCACAACGCATTATAGCAACCTGAAACACTATGCTTCGTCGGCTGAGGGGATTGTAAACGGCGCCATGCTTTACGACAGCCAACGGATGCAACCCCTGTTCCGGCTCGAAATGGGTAAACCTGGCAGTTCGTTTGCTTTTGAAATTGCCCGTAAGATAGGTCTGCCCGAGGAGATTCTTGCCGAAGCTGCTGACAAGGCGGGACACCAACACATTGATTTCGAAAAACACCTGCGCGAAATAGAGCGGGACAAACGCTATTGGGAACGTAAACGCGAAGATGTTCGACGTCATGAAAAACGTTTGGACGAAATATCATCCAAGCAATTGGTCGAACTGGAAAAAATCGAGAAGGAACGCAAAACCATCATCGAAAATGCCCGCAAGGAAGCACAGCTGATATTGGCAGATACCAATCGTGTCATCGAAAATACTATCCGTACGATCAAGGAAAATCAGGCAGAAAAAGAAAAAACGAAAGAGGCGCGTAAAATATTGGAAACGTTCAAAGAAAAGGCCGAAGAGGCAAAAACAAATGAAGAAGAACGTATCCTTCGCAAAATTACACAATTGAAAGAACGCGAAAGAAAACGCGAAGAAAAGAAACAAACCACGGTTACTGAAAAACCACAACCGGAAGAAAAGCCGGTGGATAACATTATTAGGAAAGGAGACAGCGTCCGGATTGACGGGCAGGAAACGACAGGTGAAGTAATGGAAATAAACGGAAAAAACATCACTGTGGCATTTGGTAATCTATTGAGCACTATCCCTTCCGAACGGTTAATAAAAATATCAAAAAACGAATCCAGGAAACAACGCACACAAAGCCGCGCACCGGCAATACAGGTATATAATGTGGGTGAAAGGCGGTTGCGTTTCAAATCATCCATCGATGTACGGGGCTTACGTACCGAAGAAGCCATCCCCAAAGTCGAAGATCTGGTGGATGAAGCTTCGATGCTCAGCATTAGCGAAGTACGTATCCTGCACGGAAAAGGTAACGGTATCCTGCGACAAATGATCCGCGACTATCTCAAAAGTTCCCCTGTAGTAGATTCTTTCAATGATGAAGATATCCAACAGGGAGGAACCGGCATTACTGTTGTAAAAATCAAATAATGGTACAAATCCTAATCGATAATTAACAAATAAGGAATGAAGACAAAATAATTTACTCATTTGATAGGATTAACATGATTTACAAGATGTAAATAATCTTGTAAATCATGTTAATCCTGTCTGAAAAAGATGGGGTGTTATTTTGTCATTGTCACTAAGTGAGAAAGGTGATGCCAGCGAAACAGGCACTAAGATACAAAGAAAAGCCTTTGTGTCTTAGTGCCTTCGTGGCAAAGTATAGAAAAAATGTGTTTTATTGACATTTAACATAAAATATGATATTTAACAACTTCTTAAACATAAAAAAATAATACTTTTGTAACCGCTTAAAACCTAATTTATCATGAAAAATATCTTATTTTTATTTTGTATCACAGGATACATGTTAAGTTCATGTTCCAATCCATCAAAACCAGTCAGTATGAACCCTTTCCTGAACGAGTACAACACACCTTTCGAAGTACCTCCTTTCGATAAAATTACCAATGCCGATTATATTCCCGCTTTTGAAGCTGGTATCCAAGAGCAATTGGATGAGATCAAAGCAATTGTCGATTCCAAGAAAAAACCGGCGTTCGAAAATGTAATCGTAGCCCTCGATCAAAGTGGAAGAACCTTGCGTAAGGTTTCGGCAGTTTTTTACGGCGTCAACAGCGCCAATACTTCAGACGAGTTACAGGCTATCGACAAAGAAATCAATCCCAAAATGTCCAAACATAGCGACGACATATATCTGAACATGCCCTTGTTTGCCAAAGTAAAA
This sequence comes from Bacteroidales bacterium, assembly GCA_031551645.1. Lineage (GTDB taxonomy): Bacteria > Bacteroidota > Bacteroidia > Bacteroidales > UBA4181 > JAIRLS01. The sequence continues at coordinate 3,437 of JAVBNI010000058.1, forward strand.
GCCGTATACGAGCAAAAAGAATCACTGGGTCTGGACGACGAACAAAAAATGTTGCTTGAAGAAACCTATAAACGTTTTGTGCGGAGTGGGGCCAATCTATCAGACGACGACCAGGCCAAGCTTCGTGAACTGAACCAGGAAATATCCATGTTGCAACTCACCTTCGGACAAAACCTGCTGGCCGAAAACAATGGTTACCAGTTATTGATCACCGACGAGAAAAAGTTATCCGGCTTGCCTGCCGCTCAAAAAGAAGCTGCAGCATCGGCTGCAAAAAAAGCCGGAAAAGAAGGTTGGATGTTTACGCTGCACAACCCCAGCGTGATGCCTTTCCTGCAATTTGCCGACGATCGTTCTTACCGCAAGGAAATCCTGGAGGCTTATCTCAACCGGGGTAATAACAACAATATGACCGACAACAAGAACGTAGTAGCCAAATTAGTTGCCAAACGCTTGGAAAAAGCCAAATTACTGGGATATTCCAATTATGCCGAATATGTTTTGGAGGATCGTATGGCTAAAAATCCGCAAAACGTATATGCTTTACTTGATCGTATTTGGGAACCGGCATTGGAAAAAGCCAAAGAAGAAGCTGCCGACATGCAGATTTTGATCAATAAATCGACACCCAGGTTTGGACTCGAAGCATGGGATTGGCGGTACTACAATGAAAAAGTGATGAAAAGCAAATATGATCTCAATGAAGAAATGTTGCGTCCATATTTTCGTTTGGAAAACGTTCGCGATGGTATTTTCTATGTCTGCAATCAACTTTATGGCATCACATTCAACGAATTGAATAACCTGCCCAAATACCACGAAGAAGTAGTTACATTTGAATGCAAGGACGCTGATGGTTCGCTTCTGGGCATTCTTTATATGGATTTCTTCCCACGTCCCGGTAAACGTGGCGGGGCCTGGTGTGGAACTTACCGTTCTCAAAGTTACGAAAACAATAAACGTATAGCGCCCATTACCAATATTGTATGTAACTTCACCCGTCCTTCGGGCGATGCACCCGCTTTGCTCAGTCCTGACGAAGCAGAAACTTTTTTCCATGAGTTCGGACATGCACTGCATAACCTTTTCAAGAATGTACATTATTATGGAACATCAGGCGTACCACGCGACTTCGTGGAGTTGCCTTCCCAAATCATGGAACATTGGGCTTTCCAACCCCAGGTGTTGAAAGAATATGCCAAACATTACCAAACCGGCGAGGTGATCCCTGCCGAATTGATTGAAAAGATGGAAAAAAGCGGTAAATACGGGCAAGGCTTCGTTACTACCGAATACCTGGCGGCATCGTATCTCGATATGGATTACCATATTTTAACCGATGCATTTGGTATTGATATCCTGGCTTTTGAAAAAGAATCGATGGATAAGATTGGCCTGATCAAACAGATACCGCCACGTTATCGTACGACTTATTTCAACCATACCATGGGTGGAGGCTACACAGCAGGATATTACAGTTACATCTGGGCCGAAGTGCTTGATGCCGACGCTTTCCAGGCTTTTGTCGAAAAAGGTAATATTTTCGATAAGGCAACCGCAACATCTTTTCGTAAAAATATTCTTGAAAAAGGCGGGACATATGAAGCAATGGAGATGTATAAAAAGTTTAGGGGTTCGGAACCCAATATTGATGCCCTGCTTAAAAATCGGGGCCTGATGAACGAATAGAAAATTTAAACAGGATCAGCAAGGTTTTTTGATCGTCTTTGGTGATATATCTTATTAATTCTGAATATATGTTAATGACTCTGACAGGTCTATCGACCCTGTCAGGTAGGGTGTTCAAAACTGGATGAAATTTTTCATGCAATTTTTATTAAAAATTACATTGAAAGTATTGGTAAACGCTGTTTTATAATTATAAAACATAGAGTACTGTTTTGTAACAATAAATTCCATCATGTAT
>JAVBNI010000203.1:0-19731 GCA_031551645.1 Bacteroidales bacterium
ATATCTTGGCCTCCGTGTCACCTTTTAATTTAGCGGCTATAATACGCTTGCGAAGATCTAGGGATAAGGGAGAGGGCATAATCTGATGATTTACGGGATTAGAGATGCAAAATTAGTATATAATTTATTCAATTGCTATAAAGCAAAATATATGCCATAATTGTTTTATCCTTATAATGAGCGCATTTGCCTACCCATACAATCCCGGTATCTTGCTGAATTCTGTCAAACAATGATCAACTCTTTTTTAAGTAATTGACTATTGCCCTCGGCGAATTCGCTTGGCAATCAACTTATTTTCAATTTTCAACTTTCCATTTTCAATTATATACAAAACTGCCAATCAAAGAATTTACTTGAATATATTCGAAAAGTAAACATTTTTAATAGTATTAATGTTGTAGTATTTAAAGATAAAAATCATATTTTTTATTTATAAGCTTATAAAGTAATTAGTTAATCAAGTTTTCAAAAGTAAAATAAATCAATCAAAATGTAGATAACATGAAAAAAATATTTTATATATTATTTCTTGGGGTAATCGTATTTGCTTCGTGCGAAAAAGATCCGAATTTCGATCAAATGGATGAGGATTTTATAGCGTACACAAAATATGACACTTCTTTTGAGTTCGTAAACACAAGAGTTTGTGTGATGGATACAATCACCCTGATTGCCAATCCGGATGAACATAATCCGAAATGGTACAACAGCACTTCGAAGCAGATTACCGACCAGATTAAAGATAACTTCAAAGCTTTGGGGTATACCCTGGTAGATGAAAAAGATGCCAAGACTGGCGATTCATTCAATACCGATTATGTAGTAAAAGTACTTGCGGCGCAGGACATTACCACCGTATTCTACTATTACGACCCTTATTGGTATTATGACTGGTACGATTGGGGGTGGTGGGGACCCTACTACCCGTATTATCCGTACTATCCTTATGTAACCAGCTATAGTTATGACACAGGGACTACCCTCATCCATATGGCCGACGTTACCGTAAGACCGGATGCTTCCGGTCCCACCGGGGGATACCCTATCCGCTGGAATGCTGTGATGGGCGGTATGCTGGGAACCGGTATGGATATGTCTTATGAATTGGAGGCCATCGACCAGGTTTTTGCCCAGTCGCCTTACCTGAAACCAAACAAGTAATCACCATTTAATTTGTAAAAAAATGAAGACCAAAATATTATATATTGTATGTGTAATTGTATTGTGCGGGTTCGCGTATCCTGCAATAGCGCAGGAAGAAGGCTACGACCGCCAGGGACGGGGTGATTTTTCGGCACATTGGTTATTGGGTTCGCCTGTGGGCAACGACTTTGTTAAAAACTTCACCGGCTGGGGAGGTAATCTCGAAGGGCATTATTTTGTAACCAACCAGGTTGCAGTGGGGCTTTTCGTATCTTGGAACACCTATATGGAATATTTCCCGCGGGCTACCTACCCGTTGACCAATGGAAACGGCGCAATAACTATGGATAAATACCATACTATCTTTGAATTGCCGTTCGGTGTGTCGTCCAAATTTCATTTGACATCCACCAGCGGTATTGTCGATCCGTACATTGGGTTAAAAATGGGTGCAAATTATAGCAGACAGCGCCAGTATTACAATATCTTCGAGGATTATGATGAAAACTGGGGGTTTGTGGTACAACCCGAATTGGGTATCACTGTTTCACCGATGGAAAATCGGATGGTAGCATTTAACCTGTCCATATTCTATTCGTATTCCACCAACAGTAGCGATTATTTCGACATCAGCGGATTAAGCGACCTGGGACTCAGGCTTGGGCTCAATTTCCGGTTCTAAACTGGTGGTTTGCTAAATAATCAAAAATGTAATCGGGAATAAAAACCAGAAAATAAATTCTATTTCATATTTTTGTTGTGATAGCTTGATAGGGTGCCTTCTCCCGAAGACACCCTGTCTTATGATTATTGAATATTTGATAATCAATTATCAACTTAATGAAGCGATCTCATAAACGACAGTGAATAATAGTCAATTACTTATTTTCCATTGTTTCGAAACCAACCTTGAGCGGTAATGTCCTCCGGATTTCCATATGGTTGGTATTTTCTATGGGATCTTTGTCGCCTAAGTAAAACACCAGTTCCATATCCTTTTCTGCGAGATTGGCTACATACCTCCATAGTGTTCGTTGGGGTAATCGGCCAGGGACTCCGGCTTTGGCATCGTCAACAAATGCACAAAGCACCGTATCGATAACTTTTACCGCATCGGCCTTGCTGAATTTGCCGGTTTGCCTCGACAGCATTTCGTCCAGGATATAACGCCTGACAAAAGGGTTGTTCTCTTTCGCGAGGTCTATTTCGGGAAACGTATCATACGAAGGGTATTCAAATATGTGGTAATTGGTTAGTATCAGCGGTTCTCCTGGCTTGCCATCTATAAAGATATAATTGCAGGTCGTTGGGTTTACCTCGAAGATGGTGGCATTACCGGCAGCATCGGCAATCAGCCAGTGAAATCCCAACGGGGCAACCGAAAAACGCTGAACCAGCAATTCTTTTTTTGCTTCGGCCACTGTGGCACATTTTGTGGCAAGCATTTGCGGTAATTGGCAAATCGAAAGCCCGGTCATACATCCACCCGTGAACCCGGCGCTTCTCGAAGCAGGGGCTTCGGGATCAGCCAGTGCTGCGATAAACAATCCTTTTTCATTCATCACGTCGAGGAATGGGTTCAGCAGATTATTACAACCCACTGACAAAGTGGCATAACCACCGTCAGTCGGTTTTACTGCCATGACAAACGAACGGTCGCTGAAACGGTGTTCTCCCAGCTGCGGAGTGTGGTGCATCCATTCCGAAGGCGTTAAAATATACCAATCGTAGTTCCTTACCAGCATAGGGTGTTCGTCTAAGGTAAGCGAAGGCGGGAAAAACACGGCCGAACAACCAATCCCGTAATTGTCATACGGCAGGTCAGAGGCGTCGTAGATGGTATCGTACGGGTCCAGGCCGAAAGCTTTTGCCACGCCAATCACTCTTTTTTCCATCTCTGGCCAGTTTCGTCTGAAATATTCCATACGTGTCCGGGAATGGCACATGTCGGCGTATTTCGATAGTTGGGTCTGGTAATCCGACTGTGCTATTTCGGCCAGCTTGAACCCAATTTCCTCGTTGGTGCCTTCGAGTACCAAGTGACGGACTGACATGTAATCATCTTCTTTTGGAGGAACTAAGTAATCATCCTTCAGCAACAAAGATTTTTGAGCAAAAATATTAGGTATCATTATATTAACAATATTAAAAATTAAGAGTTAAAAAATTAAAAATTGACCTCATTTTTATTTGGATTTGAGATTTTATTTTTGTATCTTTACCCGTGTGATATTTTAAGTTAAACCTAAAATCATGTCTTATGAAAGTCGATTTATTATACAGTAGCCATGATTTTCGGAGTAATGTACCCAGCAAAAGGATCAGGTATTCCACCCGGTCCTTGGGAAGGGAACAAAAAATTTACTTTTCCCAGAACAAGGCTATTGAAGAAAGTGTGAGAATGGGAGGATATGGTGCCTACCCAATGTCTTCGAGAAGGCAGCATCTTTTATTAACCTCCTGGCATCCGATGAAAGGGTTCAGCGAGTTTTGGATTGACTGATCGATACAAGACCGGAACACAGTCACTAAGCGGTTTTTTGATAAAAAACCGGAAGTTTTACGAGCCTGTTTGATTTTTTTGTTCTATTATAAGAAAACCAAACAGGCTTAAATTATTAACATATACCCGGCACTACTTTCTATTTTTCTAAATATTTTTTGCCTTTAACTCTGTGATAATCTATTTTGCAGGCATATTGGCGTTATTGTGACCATAGAGCTCCCGATTTGGTTCGAATATCAATGGTAACCAAATAATTCCTTTGCCAATTTTTTCCGGGTAAAGAATATCCTGCTTTTCACGGTCCCTATTTTCAATTCCAATATATCGGCAATATCCTTGTATTTATATCCTTGCACATACATCATGAAAGGGACCTTGAACTCATATTCCAGGTTATCGATAGCCTGGTGTATCTCCTTTTCCCTGAGCATAGAGTCGGGCGCTGAGTAACAGGTGTCGTTGGTTTGGTTGAGAAGGAATAAGTTTACCGATTTGTCGAGGACGGTACCTTGCCGCGCCTGTTTGCGATAATGATTGATAAATGTATTCTTCATGATGGTATAAGTCCATGCCCGGAGATTGGTAGACTCCTCAAATTGTTTCTGGAAAGCAATCGCTTTTAAAAAAGTATCTTGTGTTAGATCTTCCGCGTCTTCCCGATTGGATGTTAACTTCAATGCAAAATGGTTTAAAGCAGTTTGAAGCGCTACTAATTCATCGCTAAAATCAAATGTTTTCATATTAAAAGTATTATATTTATGCACCGATTATAGCCGGAAACGATGCTCTGTTTTTTCCGATAACGGGATCTACCGACTACCGTTTGAGAGTCCTCCGACAGCGGGCTATTAACCTTGCCGGTAACAAATGCTTTATCTTCATTCCTGGCTAAACTGTGACTTTGTTTTTATTTATTGCAATGAGGTTGGTTATTTTACAGATTTTTCTATTTTTCTACATGCAATATATTTTGGATAAAATGATGAGGTTTTAAAAATTGAAATCGAGGCTGGCGCCAATGGTGAATGGTATGATGTATGAGCCTACCACAATCGTATTATAGAATGGCGTGGGATCGGTCACCAGTTGCGAACCCTGAATGGAACCCGAAGCCCCGCGCTGGTTCAGGATATTGGTGATATTCACGCCCACATTCAAGTGTTTGTTGATTTTGTAGCTCACACCCCCGAATGTTTCCCAGTGGGGTGCAAAATACAGCACATTGGTAAGGTTGGCGTACTGCTTGCTGAAATAACGTGCACTGATCCAAATGTTCATCCTATCTTTCCAGAACGTATAACTGGGGTCGATCTCGAACAATATTTTCGGGATACCCGGATTCTTGTTGTTATAATCATAATCCTGCCCATAGGCTGTCACTGCGTAATTCTTGTACACGGGATTCTGCCACGTGAGCAGGAAATGCAACTTGAAACCCTTGAAAGGCGTAGCCACAATATCGGTAGTCCAACCCATGGTACTGATATCGTAATACACCGTTTCGATCACACTTTCGTTCGGATCGTCGGGGTTGACCAGCGACAGGCGTGACTGGTAATTGGTACTCCTGATATACGTATAGGCCGAAACCAAGCTGATCCAAGGATGATTAAAATAGATACCTACCTGCCCCATCGGTGTGCGACGCTTTTTCAAGGTGGGTTCAGCCGATCCCGAATAATCTTCCAAAGCACCCACCCTTTCGTTGTAAGTACCTTCGGCCCAAAAACCGAACGACTTGGTAAGCTTGAGGACAGCTCCCAACGTAGCCCTGGTCAGAAACCAGTTATCGTCGAACTTCACAGGAAGCGAGTCCGGCGGAACAGGTCGTGCGTAAGGCAGGTAGTCGCCTTTCAGTTTATGGTATTCCAGCCGCAAGCCGCCATTAACCGACAAGTGTTCGTTCACATCCCAGTCGTCCGTCGCGTAAAGCGCCAGCTTGTTCTCGAACCCATTATGATATTCGCTCGACACATTATAATCATAGAACCCTTGTGGATCAGTTGCCGGTACCCATACTCCACCCGAAAATATTTCGTGCATGAGTTTACGCGGTTGCGGCGCTACTTCCTGCTCGTACTTGGTGGTATTCGACTGGTATTTGTTTTCCTTATAAAACCATTCGTTCAGTCCCAACCGCCAGCTATGTGCCTTGTTGTTGCCGGTAAGTTCGAAACGCGACGTGAACGAATTAATGGCAAAAGGCGTCACATAACTGTTTTCCACCATCTGAACCATGTCCGTGTAGGACTCACCGGTATCGAAATAGGTAAAACGGTCAGTTGACGGATCGGGCGTAAACACACTCAGCGGGTTAATATAAACACCACTATTTTGTGTGGTGTGATAGCGCATGATATAACTGAACTTGGTGTTGCCGCCAAGCTTATAATCACCCATCAGATCGATGGTGTGCGAATTATCCATACCATCCTTCGCCATATCCACCCAAGTAGTATCCCTGCTCAAAATATTCACCGAACGGAACTTTCCGTCGATCAGATCGTATGAGTCGCGACCGATACGGAACCCGTTCGTTTCCTCCGAACCCCCGTCGGATGTGTAAATGAATGGTGCATAATTACTAATTGACCACGAGCGTGCATATTTATAATTCAACGACACAGAACCCTGGTCAAACTTCTTGGTCAAACCGGCACGATAAATCTGTGTGCGATCCGAGAAGGGAGTAAAACCGAGCCTGTACGTTGCGGGATCGAAGTTTTCCGAAGCGCCAAGCGTATAGTACCACCCGTTTTTGATCGGACCTGCCAGGTTCACCGACCCGCGTATCAACCCGAAATGGTTGGTCCCCACCGATCCGTTCACCCGGAACGTATCTGTCGGCATCCGGGTATAACTATCTACCGCATAACCAACTACCCCGGTAATAATGGCTACTTCGCCGATCTTTAACACGGGAGCACGGTCGATGGAGGCATCCTGCCGCCACAACTTGGTAGGCGACTCAGGCCAGGGATAGTAAACCACAGGTAACCCATTCTCCATGATGCTGATACCGCCAACGTTCGACGGTATCCCCGTATTGATGTCGCGTGGGCCTGAATTGCTCGAAGCATTCAGTGAAACATTCCTGTTCTTTTCTTCCTTTCCCAACGGGGTTGTTTTTTTTTCAACTTTGCTTGTATCTGTTTGTCCGAAAGTCGATACTGTAAAAAACAATGTAAATATCAGGCATACTGTTATTTTCATATAATTACCTTTAAATCAATAAAAAACAATAATCTTAGAGTAATTTTCATACTCATTACCGCTTAAAATTCAAGATTGGAAACATCGGTTAGCGCTTTTGTGACGTATCCGCTTGACGAGTTTTTTGTCAATTCTGTGTCTATACAAACGAGGTCAGTAAAAGTCGACTTTTTACTTTCTCTGTCGAACTACGAATCGGTTATAATTTTTATGTCATTCTAATCACATTAATTAAATTCCAAATACTAACAAAATAACAAGCCTTTCTTGCAAAAAGTTTATTATCAATTCATTCGCGCAGAGCTATATAAAAAATATATAAATATTATGAGGGAAAATATTCAAGGAGAATTTCATTATTATATCTGTAGTATTTCTCTATTTTTTTTATATTTAGACAATTAATGTCTCAATTATATTTGATATTCTTGTTTCATATTCCGGCAACATTTTTTTTGAATTTTTACATTTTTATAAAATATTTATGTGAATTAAGCTTGAAAATCGAAAAAAGCCACGAAAGTACCAAGCCACGAAGACGTCTTAGTGTTTTTAGAGCCGTCGTGGCTGAATATACGCCATTGTTTCGCCATGCAACTTATGAGCTAAAACTAAGTGTTCTGCACAAATCTTCAAGGCAGTCAACAAAAATTTGAATTTGATTGTTAATACATTACCTAAATATTAAAATATTAGTATTATTATAATTAATCTTCAACCGAGTATAACCTCGTATTTTTTGAAACTTCAATTAATCTTATTATCAATCATATAATTAATCGTAAAACATCAGATAAAAATAATAAATATGAAAAAGATTTTATTCCTTTCCATCTTCGTATGCTTCGCATTCTCTCTTTCTGCAAAGGGCACCGGCCATCCGGTTGCCGTTTCCGAAACGGACGAAGCTATACTGCTGAATAAGAAGTGGATCGCCCGGCAGGCGGCTTATGTGATGGTTGACGGGGCTGTATTGTCGTCGGAAAAACAGGATTTCCGTGCCTGGATTCCGGCCACCGTACCAGGAACCGTGCTCACCACGCTCTTGTACAACGACCTGATACCTTCGCCTTATTACGGGATGAACAACAACTTAATCCCCGACATTTTCCACACGGGGAATGATTTTTACACGTATTGGTTCGTCAACCAATTCACCTTGCCCGAAACCGGTAAGGATAAACGGCTTTGGCTGAATTTCCGAGGCATCAATTACAAGGCCGAAATTTTCCTTAACGGGAAACGTATTTCAACCACCACACACGAGGGAATGTTTATCCGGCGAAGTTACGACATCACCGATGCGGCAAAAATCGGCGATAATACGCTGGCAGTACTTGTCTTCCCGCCCGACATCCCCGGCGAAGATAATGGTGGACAAGCCGGCGACGGGCAAATAGCCAAAAACAATACCATGCAATGTACTGCAGGCTGGGATTGGATAGCGGCTGTACGTGACCGGAATACAGGCATCTGGGATCAGGTAAGCATCACCACTACCGGTAACATCAGGATGACGCACCCACAAGTGATAAGCAAAGTGCCTGGCATACGCAATCCCGATGGCAAACAAGCTGATGCTACGCTGGCGGTGAATGCCGAACTGGAAAACCTGACAGACAAAACACAGAACGTAACGGTAAACTACGAAGTGGAAAAGCAACGGCAGACAGCAAAAGTACAATTGGCGCCGCACGAAAAACGGTTAGTAAGCCTTCCCTCGGCAACGATCAAAAATCCACGTCTGTGGTGGCCTGTCAACATGGGTAAACAGGAGTTGTACGATATGACGCTGGCTGTAACCGACGGTGCATCGACGAACATATCCGACAAGCATAGTGTACGTTTCGGCATCCGTGAAATTACTACTGAAAAAGATCCAGCCACCGGTGGCCGAAAGTTCTTCGTCAACGGTCAAAAAATATTTATCCGCGGTGGCAACTATATCTCTTCGGACTGGATGTTGCGTTTCTCGGCTGAACGTTACCACACCGAAGTAAGGTTCCTGGCTGACATGAACCTGAACATGCTGCGCGTGTGGGGCGGCGCTGTCCCTGAAAGACCAGAATTTTACAATGCCTGCGACGAATACGGAATGCTCGTGTTCCAGGATTTGCCTATTTCCGGAGACGGCAACGGTGCTTGGTTCGATCCTATGAAAAAGGACTCTCAGGAGCGGCGTCAGCAATACCCGGACAACCATGAACTGTTCGTCGAGTCGATAATTGACGAGGTAAAGATGTTGCGTAATCATCCGAGTTTGGCTATCTGGTGTGGCGGTAACGAATGGCCGGCACCCGACGACATTGCTCAAAAGTTGCATCACGATATTTTCCCGAAGTACGATCCTACCCGCTACCTTGCACCGTTCTCCACCGATACCGTCTTCACGCGGAATACAATGGGCGGCAACGGCGATGGCCCTTACGGGATACAAGAACCGGAATTTTTCTTTAAAGTTCGTTCGAGTCCGTTCAATCCCGAACTCGGATCGATAGGCTTACCCGAAGCTTCCACCCTGCGCGATTTTATGGATGAAGCCGATTTTAATGACTTTCCCAAATACGGGCAGAAAGTTAACCGGGTGTGGGAATACCACAAATACCTGCCTTATGATGACCACATCGGCCGGTATGCCCAACCTAAAACAACTGAAGAGTTCTGTGATATCGCGCAATTGATTAATTTCGAGCAATACCGGGCGTTGATGGAAGGCCGGGCGTCAAACATGTGGAGCTGGTACACGGGAATGCTGATCTGGAAAATACAAAACCCATGGACAGCGCTGCGCGGGCAGATGTATGATTGTTACCTGGATGTGAACGCCTGTTATTACGGTGTACGTGAGGGAGGAGAGCCGGTACATGTTCAGTATAACTGCCAAACGCAACAAGTGGAAGTGGCAAATATCACTACCACCGACAGAAACAACTGTACCGTTCGTACACGTATTTACCAACTGGATGGTAAGATGATCCACGAACAGGATCAAAAGAACATAGCCGTAAAAGCCAACACGTCGAAAGCGCTTTTTGCCATGCAACCACCTTCGCAGGTGAACGGCGCTTATTTCCTGCGGTTGGAACTGCTCGACGGGACGAATGTTGTATCGGACAATCTCTATTGGCTCACCACCAAGCCTAAAGATTATACCGCGATGCAACACATGCCGCCATCACAGGCAGAAGTTTCGACCAACTTAGAAAAGAAAAGCGACGGAACTTATCGTGCTACTGTCCGTATCAAAGCCAAAGATGTGGTCAGTTTCTTCAACCGGGTATCGGCCATCGAACGTGAAACCAACGAACGGATTTTACCGGTATTTTATTCGGATAATTATTTTACGGTATTCCCCGGCGAAGAAAAAATAGTGACGCTGGATTTTGCAAGCCACCTGAAGCAAGAAGATATTAGGATTGTAGTAAAAGGGTGGAACGATAAACAAAGATAAATATTTTTGTTGTTTTTTGCTACAAAGGCTCGAAGACTGCCCGTCCCCCGCCTGACCAGACGGGCAGGGGTCAGGCGGGCACTAAGATTTGCTTCGGGCCTTTGTGTCTTTGTGGCTCTAACAAAAACACATGTGACATTATCCTATTGAGGCTTATAATATTTCATTGCTTCGGGAATGTCCCGTTGCAGGTCGCTGATGCGTTTACTGTCCGATGGGTGGGTGGATAGAAATTGCAGGGTGCTACTGCCTCCCGATTGGGCTTTCATGCGTTCCCAGAACTTTGGCGCTTCGTTGGGATCGTATCCGGCCATAGCCATGAAAATAAGCCCCACCTTATCGGCTTCCGATTCGTGCAAGCGGCTATAAGGTAATATGCCCAATACTTGCGAGCCTACTCCATATGCAGCCAATGCAAGCTGTTGCGTCTGTTCGGGCTTTTGTTGCATAGCCGTCGAAAGTGCAGTACCGCCCATTTGTACCACCAACTCCTGGCTCATCCGTTCGCCGCCATGGTTGGCCACAGCATGGGCTATTTCGTGTCCCATCACCACAGCCACACCCACATCGTTCTGACAGATAGGTAAAATACCCGTATAGAAAGCCACTTTTCCTCCGGGCATACACCATGCATTTACGGTTTTGGGATCGTCTATCAGGTTAAATTCCCATTGGAATCCACTGATGGCCGACGACATGTTGTTGCCTTTCATGTACTGTTCCACCGCTTTGCTGATACGGGCGCCTACCCGTTTGATCATGGCAGTCTGTTCGGCATTGGTTGAAAGTTTACTCGACGAAAGGGTTTCCTTGTAGGACGTTACTGCTAACGCATTCATCTCCGATGCCGGTATGATCGACAGTTGCTTACGTCCTGTAACAGGGACACTGCTACATCCATACCATAAAGCGAAGGATATCATGATAAAAAGAATATTTTTCATTGGTCTGATAAGTTTATTGGTTTGAATCATTTTTATATACACAAAATAAATACCAGAAATCGTTAAAATTTGGATGATATGGATAAGAAACAAAATAAAACCTTGTCGAATAGACTAATCATTTGCCTGCATCTCTGAAGCAAATCAGCACACATCTTTGAATCTGCAATGATCCGCCGTATCTGTGTCATTCGTATCCCATTTTTCCCTTTAGATATTGCATCCAATATTCACATTAAGTTATTATATTTGCTGTCAGCGTCAGATTACTGCCAGAGTTATGGTATTCGCTGGCAGTGATTGATAAATCCTGTCAGTAAAGGATTGTTTTTAAGAGCCTGTTTAAGTTTTAAATTGGAGAATGATTATAGATTACTTCGTCCTCGTTCCTCGTCCTCGTAATGACGTTAATAGCACGTCATTGCGAGACATAGTCGAAGCAATCTTATATGTTTCTTGCAATCCACAATTGTGTGATTATCAGATATAAAACTCATTTTTAAACAGACTCTAAGTCCTCCCTTGGGATTTATGTTGTGACGACAGTGTAAAAAAAATGATTTTTATACGAAAAGGTAACAAACCGTTTATCTGTCATGGTTGTTAAATAGAAATCAATGTCGTTTACTTAACGACTGTCGGCGATTTCGCCCTTATAATGGTTGACACATCGCCACGATAATGGCGGACACATTGCCACTCTACGAGACTGCTTCGCTAAGTTTAAGGGGTGAAGACAGAATAAGGCGGCTTAAGTAAACGACATTAAAATAGAAATATAGAAAAATTCCCATAAAAGAAATTTAATATCCGTAAAAATGAAGATAAAAAGAATGCTGGTATGTATTTTTTGCCTTGTCATGACGGCAACAGCTATAAAGGCGCAGGAACTCAGCGCAACGGACATCGTAAAGAAAGCCGATGACAACCGGCAGGGGAAAAGCCTCTATTCCGAGATAAAGATGACCATTGTACGTCCCACATGGACACGCGAAGTGGGTTTCAAAAGTTGGTCGAAAGGGGATGATTATTCGCTGGTGTTGATTACTTCGCCGGCAAAAGATAAAGGACAGGCGTTCCTGAAACGGAAAAAGGACTTGTGGAACTGGCAGCCGAGCATCGACCGGATGATCAAGATGTCGTCGTCGGTGATGGGGCAATCGTGGATGGGCAGCGACTTTACCAATGACGACCTGGTAAAGCAGTCGTCCATCGTGAACGACTATAACCATACGCTGGAAAAAACCGAACAGGTACGCGAATTCGATTGTTACAAGATCATCATGATCCCGAAAGAGGACGCGGCTGTGGTATGGGGAAAAGTCATCGTATGGATTTCGAAACAGGATTTTGTCGAGATAAAATCCGAATTTTACGACGAGCAGAAAGTACTGATCAATACCATTAACGGGTTTGACATCAAGCAATACGGCAGCCGCAAGCAACCCTCACGTATTGAAGTGGTACCAGCCGAAAAACCCAATCAAAAAACAGTGATGACTGTAATCGTCAATGATTTCGACAAGCCAATCGACGAAAGTTTCTTCTCGCAACAAAATATGAAGGCCGTGAGATAATTATTGAAAGTTGGCCGTTGAGTAACGGAATAACTGAATAATTGAATAACTGAAAATTTTTCACTCTTCACCAATTTGTCATTAACCATTTATCATTAACCATTATGTTCAAGCTTTCCTGGCGGAATATATGGCGGAACAAGCGTCGAAGTGCGATTACCATTGCATCGATATTTTTTTCGGTATTCTTCTGCGTGATCATGCTGTCGTTTTCCAACGGCGTCTGGAATCATGTTATCGATGAAACTCTACGCACACAAGCGGGCCACATACAAGTCCACCACAAAGGCTATTGGGACGACCAGGTGATCGACAATTTCATGGAAATGGACACAACGGTCATCCGGTCTATCGAAGCTATCCCGGATGTGGCCTATACGTCGCCACGAATTGAGACTTTCGCGATGGCTGCGACCAGAAAGATATCCAAACCATGTCTTCTTGTGGGGATTGACCCCGCACGAGAAAACCGGATGTCGTCGATTGCGAATCACATTGTTGCAGGGCGTTACCTGACAGCAAAAGACGACGGGGTGATCATAGGCAAGGCATTGAGCGATTACCTGAAGGCGAACGTGGGTGACACGCTGGCGCTCATCGGACAAGGTTATCACGGGACAAGCGCGGCCGCCCTGTTTATCGTTCGCGGCATTCTTCAACTCCCCATACCCGAATTGGATGCAAGATTTGTCTATACATCGTTACCCAAAGCGCAGGATTTTATCAGTTTTCCCAATGGCGAAAGCGGCTTGCTGGTTACCCTTGCCAATGAACGAAAACTGGCGGAAGTGGTCAGTAACATCGAGGCAAAATTGGATACGAACGAATACGAAGTGCTTCCGTGGACGGTGACCATGGAAAAACTCCTGAACCAAGCCGCATCCGACAAAGCGTTTTCAAAGATTATCATGTTCATCCTATACGTTATTGTCGGGTTTGGAATTTTGAGCACGTTCATTATGTTGTCGAATGAACGGCAACACGAATTTGCATTGGTCATATCACTGGGGATGAACCGGAAAAGGGTCGTCAAGTCGCTGCTCCTGGAATTGCTGATGATGACCTCCCTCGGTATTGTATTGGCAATAGTGGTGACCATCCCGATAATCGTCTATTTCCATTTCCACCCGATTGCCCTGACGGGAAACCTTGCCGATACGATGCTGCAATACGGCATGGAAGGTATCCTGCCGATGGATACCGATCCGGTGACATGGATTTCACAAACGTTCATCATTTTGTTAATCACTTGCGTGATGGCGATTTATCCCGTAAGAAAAGTATTGAAGTTGGATATCAGTAAAACCATAAAGCAATGATACCGCAATTAGCGTGGAAAAACATCTGGCGCAACAAGGTGCGTAGTTCCGTCATCATCGGGGCGATTGTTATCGGCGTGTTTGCCGGTACTTTCATGACCTCGTTCATCACCGGCTGGATGCAACGCCAGATAGAGTCGGACATCAATAGCCAGATTTCATATATCCAGGTACATCACAAAAATTTCCTGGATAATTATGATCTGGAAGATTATTTTCGGCGGCAGGATGTCGAACCTGTACTCCGGTCGAACGACACCATTACACATGTGAGTTACCGCCTGAAAATCGTCGGGATGGTGGCTTCGGCTGCCAATGCAGTGGGTTTGAATATTAACGCGGTGGATGTACCCGAAGAAATAGCTGTTTCCGATTTGTATAAAAGTATCCCCGACACCTGCGGGAATTTCCTGCAGGATGACAAACCGATGCGGATCGCGATGAGCAGGCGCACCGCCGATAAACTCAAAGTGAAACTCAATTCTAAAGTAGTGGTGAGTTTCCAGGATATCAATGGCGAGACTGTGAGCCTGGCATTTCGTATCGGCGGGCTTTTTAAAACCACCAACAGTGTTTTCGACGAGGGGAATGTATTTGTCTCAAAAAACGATGTGGCATCACTTACCGGACTACCTGCCGGCGCGGCACACGAAGCGGCCGTGATGATCCGTATACCCGAAACCTGCGAGAAAATAACACGGGAACTGGTACGGCAACTTCCGGGGATGGATGTACAAAACTGGAAGGAATTAGTTCCTATGCTGAAACTTTCGGATGAATGGCAAGGCCTGATGAGTACGATTATCCTGGGGATATTCCTGTTTGCGCTGGCCTTCGGCATTGTCAACACTATGCTGATGGCGGTGCTGGAACGTACACACGAGTTGGGGATGCTGATGTCGATAGGAATGAGCAAACGAAAGGTCTTCGACATGATCATGACCGAGTCGCTATTGCTCACCTTGGTGGGAAGCCTCATCGGGGTGTTGATAGCGCTGCTGGTAATTGCCCTCACGGCACGGCACGGCATAGACCTGTCGTTCATGATGGGCGATGATTTTGAGGATTACGGTTTCGGATCGTTGGTATACCCGGCCATTTCGGTGGGTATGTTTATACAGATTACCGTGTTGGTATTACTTTGCGGAATCATATCGGCCATTTTCCCGGCAAGGAAAGCCCTGAAACTAAATCCGCTGGAAGCAATCAGGCAGTAACGATTTTGAATAACTGAATAACAGAATAACTGAGTGACTGAACCTTTGAATTTTATAGATATGAAGATCATCGAAACAAAAAATCTTTCGAAAATATATACCGACACCGCCGGCGAAGTGCGTGCCGTGGACAATGTCGATATCAGTTTTTCGCAAGGCGAATTTACCGCCATCGTAGGGCCTTCAGGTTCCGGAAAAACCACGTTACTCAACATGATCGGCGGATTGGACAAACCGACGGGGGGAGAAGTCATTATCGACGGTAAAAACATCGGAATACTGAAACCATCGGATGTAGTGGATTTCCGGTTGCACAACATCGGGTTCGTCTTCCAGGCATACAATCTGATCCCGGTATTGACAGCCAAAGAAAACGTGTCGTTTGTGATGGATTTGCAGAACCGACCGAAGGAGGAAGTCAACTGCCGTGCGATGGAATTATTGACACAGGTGGGGCTTAGTGATCGTGCAAACGTCCGTCCCGCCAAACTTTCGGGTGGACAACAACAACGGGTAGCCGTAGCCCGGGCGTTGGCATCAAAACCCAAGTTTATTCTTGCCGATGAACCAACAGCCAACTTAGACAGCAAGTCTGCCGAGAACCTGCTGGACATTATGGAAAGGATGAACGAACAGGAAAACATTACGTTTATTTTTTCCACGCATGACCCTCGGATCATGGCCAAGGCAAAACGGATCATTACGCTGGAGGACGGAAAGGTAATCGGTGATGAGACAAAATGAGCCGACTCATGATAATCCCGGCAATAACCGCCGCAGCCTGACAGATTGATTGAAACATACTCAAGTAATCGGCACCAATTGATGCAACGGATTTTTTTCATATTCATACTCAGCCTTGCGATATACAGCCTCGCAGCCCAGGAAAAAGAAAAGAAATTCGAAATTTCGGGTTATGTGAGTGATATGCCTTCGGCGATCTACCAGGCCCCCGGTAACGACTGGATGTGGGAAAACCTCCTGCATAACCGCCTCAATGCCGGCTGGCAAGCCAACCAGCACTGGCGGGTGGATGCAAGCATGCGTAACCGCCTCATCGTCGGGAATATCATGGATCAGCCCGGCTATGCCGAAAGTATCGGCTTTGACAAAGGTTGGGTGGACATGTCATGGAATCTGGTCGACTCGAAGGATGTGTTGCTTAACACAACGTTCGACCGTTTGTTCGTGACTTTTGAGAAAAACAAATGGAACCTGAAACTCGGCCGGCAACGGATCAATTGGGGACAAACGCTGGTCTGGAATCCCAACGATATTTTCAATACCTATTCCTACTTCGATTTTGATTATGTGGAGCGTCCAGGTTGCGATGCTTTCCGTGGAACTTATTACCACAACGAAACATCGTCGACCGAATTGGCCGTGTCTGTCGATTATTCGGATAAAGTCACGGCTGCCGTGCTGCACCATTGGAATCATAAGAATTTTGACTACCAGGTGATGGGAGGAGTGTTTACCCAGTCGGACATTGTCGTGGGTGGCGCGTGGAGCGGTGATTTCAAAGGACTCAACTTCCGTGGCGAGTTTTCGTACTTCCAGCCGGTTAAGAACTTTGCCGACACAAGCGGTACCGTCTCTGCCTCTGTTGGCCTTGATTATCTCTTCAAGAACTCTCTGATGCTGCAAACCGAAGTGTTGTACAACAATGTAGGTAATACTTTCTCCACGGGGGGAATATTGTCTTTGTACACTGCACCCTTGTCGGCCAAGTACCTGTCAATTTGCGACTGGAATATTTTTACACAAGCATCTTATCCTGTTACACCCCGTTTGTCGGCATCACTGTCGGGAATGTACTTTGTCGAAGTAAAAACCTGTTATGCCGGGCTTTCCATCGACTATTCGATACTCGAAAACCTCGACTTTTCTTTCATCACCCAATATTTTACTACTATTGGAAACTCCGATCTCGGCGACATGACAGCGTGGCTGGGTTTCGCGCGGTTGAAGTACTCGTTTTGATTGTGACTTTGCTGAATTCTCCCCGAATTTCACTATGTATTTCAATTATCCATACTGACAAAGATATGATTGGCAACCGAAAAAGAATGCGATACGTAACATCAGTTATCAAGGATTAGTGAATAAATTGAAAACTTATCATCGGATACCATTAAAGATTTGTTCCCCATGACCGGTTGGGATCGGGGCCCATCCAAAGTTCAAGTACTCCGCCCCGGGCAAAGTCCTCGTGCGGGAACCAGAACCGGTTCAACAGCTTTCCATTCAGTGTGGCTTTCTGAATGTACCGGTTTTGTGCCGAATTGTTATGGGTTTTGATGACAAATGTTTCGCCCGGATAGTATTTCTTGTCCAACCGGATGGTGATGGTGTCGAAAACCGGCGAGGTGATCTCATAAACGGGATGCAGGTCTGCCGCACCCTTGATACTGAAAAGCCCCAGCGACATCAGTGCGCTCACCCCGCCCATTTGTCCCTGGTCTTCATCGTGGCCGCCATAGCCTTTGTCGGGCGTAACGCCGCCATAAGCCTGTTCGCTGACACGCCGTACCCAGTACTGTGTCAACCAGGGTTTGCCGGCCCAATTGAACACATGGGCGTTGGAACATCCCGGTTGGTTGGCATAGCTCACATAACCCTTCCCGTATCCAAAAACGAAATCCTGCGGCGCAGCCATCTCGAAGGCATGATTCAGCTTGGCGCACAGGATATCATTTCCGCCCATCAGTTTGGCCAGCCCGCCAATATCGTGTGATACCGACCAGGTAGCCTGCCATGCGTTGGCTTCCACCCATCCGTATCCTTCCAGCGGATCCTCGTGCAGCCATTTGCCTGTTTGATCTTTGGGGAACAACAATTTTTGACCGCTGTGGTACAGGTTTTTCCACCCTTGCGAACGTTTCAGGAAGTAAGCCGCATCCTTTTTCCGGCGTAAGCCCAATGCCATCTGCGACAAGGCCCAATCCTGGAAGTTGGCTTCCAGCGTCACCCCGGCGTTGGGCATGTATCCTTTTTCGATGTAGAACCTGTCTATCTCCATCATTCCGCCCGGTTCGTGGTTGCGTTTCATCACCTCGAATGCGTGCATGGGATCTGTTTTGGTCATTAGTCCCCTGGTATAGGTGGATACAAGCAGGTTGGTAGCCGGACACCCGGTCATGATGTAGGTATAGCCGCCCCCGCAAGGTCCGCGTGGCAAAAGTTTCCCGTTGTCGGCATATTGCACGAGCGATGCGGAAAAATTATCCAGCACTTCCGGCCAGGCCAATCCCCACAAGATATTCAGGTTCCATTGCGTGAGCCAGAAAGCGTCCGAATTGTACATGTGGTACAGGCTATTGCCATCCTTGCCTTTGGGCAGCGTCCGCGCTTTGAATTTGATGTCTACTGTATACGAGCCTTTCCGTGTGCCGTCGGTATTGTCGGGGTAGTCGCCATTCACGTCGTCCAATTTGTGTCGTCCCAGCAGCACATGCCACAGGTCAGTATAGAATTTTACCTGTTGCGCCTCCGTTCCACCCTGCACGTCGATCCGTCCCAGCCAGTCATTCCATTCCTGTTGCGACTCGTTCCTCACGCGGTCGAAATCCCAGTGGCTACATTCGGCCGCCATGTTTTCCCAGGCGTTTTTTGTGCTGACATAGGATATGGACATTTTTACCTGTAACCGGTCGCCGGCTTTTACATGGTGGCGGGCGCAAACACCTGCCGTAGGAGCGTCAAGCCAGCTAAGCGTTTCGTTTTCGGCACGCCGGGTGACTTTGTCCGTGCCTTCCAGTGTTTGGATACCGGTAAAATGGTCAGTGTCCGACCAACCATCGAGGGCATCTACCGGATGGTCGAACTCGGCAGTGAAATATACCGTTACCTTTTCGGGGCCGCCCCAATGCCTGCCATAAGTGTCAAAACTGCCTTCTATTTTCATGTCGTCTAACCGTTTCACCCTGGCATTGATCATGGTGGTCGATCCCACAAATCCGCCCAGGTTCAGGAGCAGGGTCGAACGGGCGTCTTCGGCGTAAGTCATCCGGTAGAAACTGACACGGTGCGTGGCCGTTTGTTCCACCCATAGCTTGTATTTTTCAAGAAACAAACGGTGGTAAGCCGGTTGAACGATTTCGCCGGAATGAGAGAAGGATGATTTCCAGTGCTGTTCGCCCAACGAGGGATTGATTTCACCGGTAACCGGCATCAGGGTGAGTCCGGCAAGTACCCAGCTATGTATCTGCGGGAACCCCAATACTTCGGTCGAATTATAGTTGTAGCCGCCTCCGTACTGGTTCTTGTTGCGGGTGAGCGGGGCGGCGCTGATCATGCCGAAGGGCTGGCAGCCGGTAATAAAGAAGAAGTAGCGTCCCTTGGTGGTTTCGATGTAA
>JAVBNI010000140.1:0-4135 GCA_031551645.1 Bacteroidales bacterium
GCTTATAAATATTATCTTACACGCCTGGGGAAGGAAACAATGGTATGTGCCCTGAAAATTAAGGAGGCGATCATCATGCCTTCTCTTTGTTATTGATTTTTTATGCCAAAAATAACACCAAGTTAAATGATAAGGTACTAACAGGTTTACCTTCGTCGAGATCGCTTTGCTAAGTTCTCAATTACTTAGAATAATCCTCTTAACAGCTAATCATCTCCCCATCGGTAGGTTTCGGGTTCCAGGTCTGATAACTGCAACAACCTATCAACTACCGTCATTGCCAATTCCTGAATAGTTTGCGGATGCGAGTAAAATGACGGTGATGCAGGAGCAATAATAGCCCCTGCTTGTGATAGAAGCTGCATGTTACGAATGTGTACCAGGTGAATCGGAGTTTCGCGGACAGCCAATATTAATTTCCGGCGTTCTTTCAACATGACATCTGCCGCACGGGTAATCAGCGTATCGGATAACCCGTTGGCAATGCGACTCATCGTCCCCATGGAACAAGGACACACAATCATGGTGCTGTAGAGCGAGCTTCCCGAAGCAAACGACGCGTTGAAGTCGTTATTTTCATATATCTTGAATGGTATGTGATTGTTCGGCAAAGCACCTGTTTCATGCAACCAAACTTCTTTTCCTTTGTCGGAAAATACAATAACAACTTTCCCAACTTGTCCGGCAAGCTGAAACTGGTACAATTTGTCCAGTAAAAGCCGGGCGTAAATTGAACCACTTGCACCTGTTATAGCTATAATAAAATTTTTCAAATCAATCAATTGCTCAATTGTTCGATCCCTTTTCGAATCACATTATCGTATTGGTTAAAAATAGGATAAAAGCCACTGTCATCAAACATATTACGGGCAATATATGCTATTAACGTGTTTTCGATGATTGCTCTCGATATTTTCAGGTCCTTATCATTTCGCACCACACCCTGTCCGGATGCATATTCAATAAATTTACCCAATATATTGTTTTTGTGCAAACTGGTTTCCAATGTCAAATAATCGGCTTTATCACCCAGTTCTTTACGGTGTTTGTCGGTATAATCAAAAGCAAAACGATAGACAAGTCCTCGTCGCATCACCCGTTCGTAATAACGTGAATAATAAGAAGTATCTATCGGCACAAAAATATCCGGCATAATACCGCCGCCGCCGTATACAACTTTTCCTCCCGAAGTGACAAATCGTAATGAATCGTTGAACTGGATACTGTCGGCCTGTATCATTTCACCATGACTATAACGATTATTCAATTCATTGTAATATTCTTCATCGCCATGTCCGTAAGGTTTCTGGATGCACCGCCCTGTGGGTGTATAATAACGGGAAACAGTAATCCGTATGGCCGAACCATCGGAAAGAGTGTGCTGTTCCTGCACAAGACCTTTGCCAAAACTACGCCTCCCAATAATTGTGCCCCGGTCATTGTCCTGAATGGCGCCCGCAACAATCTCGCTGGCCGATGCCGAACCTTCATTAATCAACAATACTAACTCCATATCGGTGTATTGATTATTCCTGTTTTTCGACAAATAATCGGAACGGGAACGTTCCCTGCCTTCGGTGTATACGATCAATTTCCTTTCGGGAAGAAACAATTCCGACATGCCTGTGGCTGCATCAATAATACCACCGCCATTATCGCGGAGATCAATCATCAGTTTTTTCATCCCCTCCGACCTGAGCCGGTCAATGGCTTCGGTAAATTCACTTAATGTGGTTTTAGCAAACTTGTTGACCTTGACATATCCAATTTCCGGAGTAAGCATATAAGCAACATCAACACTGAACAGGGGAATCTTATCGCGCGAAATAACAAAATCGAGCAAGTTTTTTTCTCCTTTACGATAAATACCTACCTTTACTTTGGTTCCCGTTTTACCTTTTAACATTTTAACAATGTCGTTGCTCGGCATCTTTACCCCGGCCACTAACTGATCGTCCACCTTTACAATACGATCGCCAGCCAGAATACCTACCTTTTCCGATGGCCCTTTGCGAACGGTATTGACAATCACAATTGTGTCATTTAACATATTGAATTGAACGCCAATACCCGAAAAATTACCTTCCATGGACTCGTTTACAGCGGCCAAACTGGCTAACGGTATATATTGTGAGTGTGGATCCAACGTCTTAAGCATACCGGTAATAGCATCTTCTTCAAGTTTACCGGCTGATACACTGTCGACATATGAACTGGAGATCAAATCTAAAGCCTGATCCATTTTATTGTCAGGTTTGTAGAACAACAAACTATTTCGCGAAATACCGGTAGCATTTGAATTCAATGTTCCCAACTTTACTCCGACCAAGATACCGGTTACCAGTACCAACGAAATGATCAATGGCAGCAGGGCATCTATTTTTCTATTTTTTATTTCCATCAATGCTTTTTCTTAAATACACTCGACATATGTTACTTCGATGCCGGCACGTTCCAGCAACCGGATACCGTCGTCAATGCGGTATGTTTCACAATATACCACACGTTTGATCCCCGACTGTATGATCAATTTGGCACATTCCAGGCATGGCGATGCCGTTACATAGAGGGTTGCTCCTTCGCTGCTGTTGTTCGACTTGGCAACCTTGGTAATGGCATTGGCTTCGGCATGCAAAACATATGGTTTGGTCATATTGTTTTCGTCCTCACAAATATTTTCGAAACCTGAGGGCGTACCGTTGTATCCGTCCGAAATGATCATTTGTTTATTTACCAACAAAGCGCCTACTTTTCGACGCAGGCAATACGAATTCTGCGCCCAGATGCGCGCCATTGCCAAATATCTTCTGTCAAGAAGAATTTGTTTGTCATCCATTTATTATGCTTCTGAAGAATCTTTAAAAATTATGGCAAAGTTATTAAAATATTCATTGCGCTGCAACGGTTGATTACCGTTGATTTGAATTGATTAATGTTTGTGAAAAAAGTGTAAAGTTTAAAAAAAAATAATATCAAATAATTGTAATTGAAAACATTCTTTATCTTTGCGAAAGATATAATATTATTTAAATTTTTTGCAAAGTGGGAAAAGAAAGAAAAAGCGTAACACGCACGAAGAAAAAACTTATTAGTAAGCAAAAGTTTATAAAAGCAGTTGGTACCATCCTGCGCAAGGAAGGATTTCAAAAGCTGGGAGTAAATAGAGTAGCTGAAGTAGCTGGAGTTGATAAATCTTCATTGTATTATCATTTCGGCAATTTTGATAATCTTTTGGAACAATATGTTCTTGCCAATGATTATTGGCTTGGTGTCTATAAAGAAACACCAAAAGACGACGTTGACCTGGTCGAATCGGGAAAAAACATGATTTTACAACAGTTTGATGCTGTAATGAAAAATGAAGAAATGCAGGCCATTCTTCTTTGGGAACTATCCGAAAACAAAGGTATCCCTAAATACATTGCTGGTCTGCGCGAAGAAATGGGACGCGACATATTGAAAAAGTTTGAACAGTACTTTAAAGATACGGATCTCGATTTTGAAGTTGTTGCAGCCATTCTGATATCCGGTCTATATTATATGGTACTGCATCGTAACCAGTCTCGTCTATGCAACGTTGATATCAACAAAGCCGAAGATGTAGAACGTTTAAAAAAGACGGTCAATAAAATGATGGAATTGTTGGTAGAAGATGCGCTAAAAACAGTAGGGCAAAAGAATAAGGTTAAAAATAAATAAACCTGATTACCTGTTTTCTCTTTACGAAAACATATGTTTCTTCAATAAGCTTTATTTAGCGACTATTTTATTTATAACGCCTTATTATATAACAATGGTTCGTTAAAAATGATATAACCCCCTTAAGCGGCAACAGCTGCAAATTCAATAAGTTCTTTGACAAGCTTATCATTTAATGCTTTGTTTGGTTTGATACCGGACACGCAAATAAAACGTTCAAGCATAAAGACATTGTGCATCATCACTTTAATTGAAGTCATAGAAAACGGGATCCCCATTTCCTTGGCCAATACCTTAGCCTGGTTCACACAAGTGAGCGAGGCATTGAAGTGAAAGGAAAGTTTGTATACATCCCTAGCCTGGCAATGGTTCAAGCCGGTAAACTGTTTGGCATCACGAAAACAGAACTCGATCTGGAAACGAGTGCGGTAATACT
>JAVBNI010000039.1:0-13335 GCA_031551645.1 Bacteroidales bacterium
TTGAAATATTATCAAACAGGGCAAAAAATTGACAAGAAAGAAATTGATTATCAAAACATAAGCCCACATCCTAAGATACCTGAACTGAATTATCGAATATCTGCTTGAATTGGGAAAATTATTTTGTTCGCGTTCCTTACTTCTTTACAGAAACCAACTTTTTTGCTTCTAAGGGTTTATCGGTAGTAATAAAATCCACTCCGGCATCGATCATTTCCTGCATGTCTGCTTCACTGTTCACCGTCCACACATTCACGGTCATTTTTAGTTTGTGGGCTTCTTCGATCCAGTTTTTGTTTTTTTGCAGGACTTTAAGATTGTAATCGATTCCGGTTATATGAAGTGCTTTGAGTTCCTGAGGTGTAAGATCGCCATTCAGGTAGGCTGTTTCGGCTTTTGGGGCAAGACGCACCAGTTCCTTGCAGATATTCAGGCTAAAAGAAATATATTCCACTTGCTTTTTCAAACCGGCCTTTTCTACCATTTTCACGATGGCGGCAGTTGCATTATCTTCTTTTTCCTTGCTGCTGTGTGGCTTAATTTCCAGGATCAACCGGGTTTTCTTGGCCCTTTTCCCTTGAATAAGGTACTCTTCCAGAGTGGAGAGCTTTTCATCGTTTTTCAGATGGATGTCCTTCAACTGTACGTAAGGCGTATCTTCAATTCTTAAACCGTCAATAGCGGGGTCGTGATTTACCACAAGTACACCATCCGATGTGGCCCAGACATCGAATTCCGAACCGTAAATACCTGCTTCCTGGGCTTTTTTCAGGGAATAGATTGAATTTTGTGCCGAACCGTCGCAATCCCAATAGCCGCGATGGGCAATTACCTTGGTTTGGGATGATACATCGTATGAAAGTCCAGCCAATAGGAATGAATACACGAGGATAACTTTTATTTTCATGGGAATTTGAATTTTAACCAAGACAACCACATCAACTTTTATCCACTAATTAACACAAATTTTCACTAATCAAAATTCGTGTAAAAACGAGCACAAATTATTATTTTGATGTGGTTACTCTGAATTTTAACAACAAATATAAATATATTCAGGTTTTTTCCCAAATGCTGTTTCAATGTCATGATTCCCGGAGTGGTTTTGTCTATTGAAAATTATTCCATAAAGAATCAACAATACTTTTATTAACATATTTATTATAAAATAATTAACGGGCATGTTAATAACTCCTTACTATGGAAAAGTGTGTAATCCGACAAAAAGTATTACCTTAGTCGGTTCTTTTTTAAGAACGAATAAATTGTAGTGATAATATAAAATAAAATGCAAGAAGAGGAAAGAATTATTTCCGTCAACATCGAGGAAGAGATGAAAACGTCCTACATAGATTATTCTATGTCGGTCATTGTATCGCGTGCATTGCCTGATGTACGCGACGGTATGAAACCGGTACACAGGCGGGTGTTATACGGAATGTCCGAATTAGGAGTTCTATCAAACAAACCACATAAAAAATCCGCCAGAATCGTTGGGGAGGTTCTTGGTAAGTACCATCCCCACGGCGATAGCTCAGTATACGATGCTATGGTTCGTATGGCTCAGCCCTGGTCATTGCGCTATCCGTTAGTCGACGGGCAAGGAAACTTTGGTTCGATGGACGGCGATTCTCCTGCGGCAATGCGTTACACCGAAGCCCGTATGAAAAAAATCGCCGAAGAGATGATGGCCGATATCGAAAAGAATACAGTTGATTTTCAGCTCAATTTTGATGATTCGCTTGAGGAACCCAAAGTAATGCCCAGCGGGTTTCCCAATTTGATTGTCAACGGCTCGTCGGGTATTGCGGTAGGGATGGCCACCAATATGGCGCCGCATAATCTTGGAGAGACTATTGACGGGATTATCGCGTACATCGACAACAATGATATAACGATTGACGAGTTGATGCGTTATGTCAAAGGCCCTGATTTTCCTACCGGAGCGATTATTCACGGTATCCAGGGGATCAAGGAAGCTTATGAAACCGGGCGCGGACGTGTGGTGATCCGTGCACGTTCCGATATTGAAATACAAGCCAGCGGACGCGAAGTAATTGTTTTCAATGAGATTCCATACCAACTTAACAAAGCGTTGTTGATCGAACGGATTGCGGAATTAGTCAATGAGAAAAAACTCGAAGGCATTTCGTATGTCAACGATGAGTCGGACCGCGAAGGGATGCGCATTGTAGTAAAGCTTAAGAAAGATGCCAATTCCAACGTAGTTCTCAACAACTTATATAAGCTTACACCTCTTCAGTCATCTTTCAGCATCAACAATATTGCTTTGGTGGATGGTCGTCCGAGGCAACTCAACCTGAAGGAACTAATCCTTTATTATGTAAAACACCGCCATGAAGTAGTTGTACGCCGTACGGAGTTTGACCTTAAAAAGACTCTTGAACGCCTGCATATTCTTGACGGATTGTTGATTGCACAGGACAACATCGATGAGGTAATCCGGATCATTCGTGCATCGGCAAGTCCTGAAGATGCCATACAAGGATTGATGGAGCGTTTCGGCCTTACCGATATCCAGTCCCGCGCTATCGTTGACATGAGGCTTCGTGCATTAACCGGACTGGAACGTGAAAAGCTGCAGGCGGAACATGACGAACTGACCAAAATGGTTGCCTATTATAATGAGGTACTTGCCAGCGAAGAGATGCGGATGGGTATTATTAAGGATGAGTTGCTTGTGATCAAGCAAAAGTATGGAGATGAACGCCGTACCGAAATCAAACCCAATGCTGAGGAATTTAATCCCGAAGATTTTTATGCCGATGACGACATGGTCATTACCATTTCGCATATGGGATATATCAAACGCACACCATTGGCTGATTTTAAGACACAAAGCAGGGGAGGAGTTGGCTCGAAGGGAAGCACCACACGTCGCGACGAAGATTTCCTCGAACACCTGTTCCATGCCTCGATGCACAACACGCTATTGTTGTTCACCGAGAAAGGCCGTTGTTTCTGGGTAAAAGTATACGAGTTGCCCGAAGGTACAAAAACATCGCAAGGACGCGCCATTCAGAATATCATCAACATTGACGCCGATGATCAGGTTAGAGCATACATTAATGTACAAACCCTTACGGACGAGGAATATATCAAGAATCATTATATTGTGATGTGTTCGCACAATGGCGTGGTGAAAAAGACGACGCTCGAAGCTTATTCGCGTCCGCGCCAGAACGGGATCAATGCCATTACCATACGTGAAAGTGATAGCCTGATAGAAGCAAAGCTCACTAACGGGAAATGCGATATTCTGCTTGCTTTGCTTTCGGGACGTGCCGTACGATTCCCCGAAGAAAAGGTCCGCGACATGGGTCGGACTGCTTCCGGGGTACGTGGTATTACTCTGTCGGAAGGAATGAGCAACGACCAGGTGATTGGTATGGTATGCTTCGAACCGGGCGATATCAGCCGCCAGATATTGGTGGTATCGGAAAAAGGTTTCGGAAAACGCTCCGACATTGAGGATTACCGCATTACCAACCGTGGCGGTAAAGGTGTGAAGACGATCAATATTACCGAAAAAACCGGTAATCTGATAGCTATCAAAGCTGCAGGCGACGATGAGGATTTGATGATCATTAACAAGTCGGGACTCACCATTCGTATGCATGTATCGGATATCCGCGTGGCAGGGCGTGCTACTCAAGGTGTTAAATTGATCAACCTGCGCGGTAACGATACCATTGCATCTGTCACCCAGGTACCCCGCGCCGAAGACGAAGAAGCAGAAGCGCCTGCTGTTGACGAAAGCGGATCGGAAAATCCGGAAGCAACAACTCCGGACACTCCCGAATCAACTCAATAATATGATAATAGTCTATTTTACTTAAATAAACACTTGAACCCCGTTTCAGTATATGAGACGGGGTTTTTGTTGGGCCAGATATGCTCAACAAACAATACATTTTTTATCGTCTGCAATTTTTTATCATTTTATACGACTAATAGGGAAAAGAAGACAATGGAGAAAACAGACATGGAAAAAGCGTTTGTCGGGATTATCCAACAGTACGAAAGGGTCATCTATAAAGTTTGTTCCTTTTACAGTTCAGATGAATTTCCGATGGCAGATCTCTATCAGGAAGTTGTTTGTAATCTTTGGGTGGCATTTCCGAAATTCCGTAATGAGGAGAGTACTGTCTCTACCTGGATTTACCGTATAGCCCTCAATACTTGCATTACCGGTGTGCGAAAGGATATACGACGGCCTAAAAACACGGTTCCCGTGGCCATGTTGCAAGAGTCGCTTCCTGAACCCGAAAGCATGGAAGAAAGTATCAGGGAAATGTATCGCCTGATCAGTCAGTTGAAAACCATCGAAAAAGCCATTGTCTTGCTTTACCTGGAAGAAAAATCATATCAGGAGATCGCTGATATCACGGGATTAACCGTCAGTAATGTGGCCACACGTTCCAGGGAAAAATTAAAACATATGTCGGATCTTTAAAAGTTTAAAATCATGGAATTGGACGATTTGAAAGAAGCTTGGACAGCGTTGGATAGCAGGTTCAAAAAGAATGAAGAGTTAAAAGAAAGTATTATTTTGGAGATGATGAAAAGCAAAGCAGGGAAACAGGTAAACAAGTTTATTAAAGGGGATATAATAAGCGTCATTATTCTGCTCTTAATCATTCCTCTGATTATTTTTCAAATTGATCGAGGTGGAGGCAAATATTGGGCATGGGATATATTGATGATATTCGCAATATTGGTAGCTTGTTGGGGTGCTTGTTGGGGTGTGTACAAGATACATGGATTGATGAAATTCGATTTCTCAAAGAATGTTAGTAATAATATTTATTGTGTAAACAAATATAACATCCAATTAAAACAAGAAACAAAAATTACTGTATATTTTATAGTACCTGTTTTTGCTGTTTTGGGGGTTCTGGCATATGCAACTATGAAGGCAACCACACCTCTGTGGATATTTCTGATTTGTATATTTGCAATAGCTATCTTGAGTGTCTACTGGGCATGTAGAATGAATAACAAAAATATCTCATCTATCATGCAAAGTCTGAACGAAATCAAAGATTTGAAAGAAGAAGAATAGAACACAGACGACACTGATTACACGGATTTTCACAGATCAAAAATCTGTGTAATTTTGTGTCGTCAGTGTTCTAAAACGACGCTCATTTTCAATTTTCAATTCTCCGTATGTCACAAACCATATCTATTCATCAACGCGAAAATTCAACAATAGCGATTGTCGAAAGCAACGAATTCGTTATCAGCGATTTGATGACTGCGTTGGATTTAATGGCAGACATCTCATATAACCACAATTGCCAGAAAATGCTCGTATACAAAGAAAATATCTGCCTGGAGTTTTTCGATTTAAGCACATGTCTGGCAGGCGATATTTTGCAGAAATACACCAATTACCGTATGAAAATTGCCATTGTCGGCGATTTCAGTACTGCCGGTAAAAGCCTGGCCGATTTTATCCGTGAATGCAACAGAGGACAGCAGGTATTTTTTGTGTCCACTTCACAGGAAGCGATAGAACGATTACACGAATGCGCTTAAGAACAAAATTTTAGTCAATCGATTTGATTACTTGATGTAAACCCTGTATATATCCGTCAATTTTTACGCTGTATCTTTCAAAAAATACCGTATTATTGTAACATTATACTTTCGTTTTAAGTATATATATCATATTGTTATACACCGGCTGAAGCCGGTACGGATTTGATGCAAAACGATACAGATAGTTTTATTATGGTAATTACCGGTATACGGCATAAAATAAGAATAGATATTGATACACGTCGAACAGCCTCTTTTACAAGGTATTTGATGCACTATTTACGTATGTTTGCCATCCTGGGGATCATTATTCCTGTGTTGGCCGGAGTGGATTATATCCTGGAGCCATATACAAGGAACGAAACCGTCAGCAACAAGTTCTACCAGGTGATGAATGATCACGACAATACCGAATACCATATCTATACCGATACTTATCATTTTATTGCCAGTACGGCGTTTTACGAGCATACCGATATCGGCGACCAGGTAACGTATTACTATACGCCTATTTTCAAAACACTTACAGATATATCACATCAGGCAGGGCAGAATGTATATGTTTGCAAACCTTTCAGCATATATAACTGGCCGATCGTTGCTCCGGTGCTTACACTTGTTTGTTCAACCATCATGTTGATAAAAACCCGCAGAAAAAAACCATTGAGATATGAACCAGTGATCAACCTGGGGGTTATTAATGCCTTCCTTTGCGTATTTACCCTTGTTTTTGTACTGTTCCACATTCATAATGGCATATAATCCGGTATAAGGGATCAAGTGCAAAAGTATGTTGGTGATATGAAATTTTACATTTGTTTATGCCCTGACGGGCAAATTAAATCTTCTGGGTTGCCCGATTCTATTGATATTTTTCCCTGACGGGGAATTTTCGTCACCGAGATCGCTTGCGCTAAGTTGTCCGTTAGGACAACAACATCAATAGATATGATCGCTTTAAACCAACGATTGCCCGTCAGGGCATCAACTCTTGAGAAAAATAAAAGATTTCTCGCCAACATATTTTTACGCTTGATCCGGCATAAGTAATTATCAATTCAAAAAATTAATAATCAGAATATTATATTGATTTGTAATTATTTTTTAGACTTTATATAATTAAAAAGCACATACAAAATCTGCATGTGCTTACGCTTTTCGAGCGAGAAACGAGGTTCGAACTCGCGACCCTCAGCTTGGGAAGCTGATGCTCTACCAACTGAGCTACTCTCGCTTGTGATAGATGGCGCAAAGATAATCACAGGAATCGATACTGCAAAATCAATAAAGAATATTTGAAAAATTGAGGTGATTTTAGTGGGGTTTTAGAGGGGGCACTCCAAACAATTCATCAGCCAAAAAAATGATAAATGCAACAATTAATGCGAAGATTATCTATTTTCCCTAATTAAAGATATATGCATGATATTTGTATTATTGTAAATAAATAGAAAGAATGAACAAGTTTTGTTGTTGCATAATATTTATTATTTTCTCGTCCAATTTATTTGGACAAGAGTTTCATTTTATTGCTGGTGGAAATAACAGTGCAGAAAAAACAACTAAATATGTAACAGTAAATTCTCAATCAGAATTTAATCTTTTATTAAGAGATAATAATATCGACATCGACCAACTTACTAAAATTGATTTTGATAATAAAATTGTTATTGCTGTTTTTAGAGGACAATGCCCTTCTGGGGGATACGGAATTAGGATAAAAACTGTTGTTCAGGAAAATGATGAATGTATTGTCGAAGTAATTCTATCTGACCCGGGAGAGACTTGTAGAACAACAATGGCTTTAACTCAACCTTTTGCAATTTATATTGTGGATAAACCGTCTTCAAAAACTGTGTTATTTAAAAAGTATCTGGAGATAAAAGATTATAACCGATGAATGAGTATGAAACAAAAGGAGAACTTTATAGGCTGGAATGATTTTTCAAAAATTGAAATGAGAGTAGGTACCATCATTGAAGTTGAGGTGTTTAAAGAAGCTAAAAAATCTGCATATAAAGTCATTATTGATTTCGGTGAATACGGAATACGAAAAACATCCGCTCAAATCACTAAATTGTATTCTCCTGGTGAAATGATTGGTAAACAGGTAATGGCTGTAGTGAATTTTCCGCCAAAGCAAATTGCCAATATGCAGAGCGAATGCCTTTTACTCGGAGCTGTAAATGGAAGTGAAGTAACTTTGATGACAACAGATAAGCCTGTAAAGAACGGATTAAGGGTAGAATAAGGGGAAAACAACTTTACAACCCATGAAAACGCAGCTATAACTGGTATTCTATTTCTCATTCAGCAAGGTTAACATCTGTTCGAAACAGTTTCGAGCAATAGTTTTTTTACATTTTTTTTGGCAGTCTTAAATCAAATATATATACTTGCACTAAAATTCTGAAGATCGAAAGATGTCTTTAAACACCCGGACAACTTTACTTTAATAGGTTATCCCGAGTCTTTGGGCTGCGAAATGCTTTACGATATCCACATTTTAATTTTATATCCTTTATTGTATGTATGATATTCTGGAACTGAATACCAAACTTTTAACCGAACTACGTGAAATTGCCAAATCAATGGGAATTAAGCGCGTAGAAACGATGAAAAAACAAGACTTGATTTTCAAGATACTTGATCAACAAGCTATTAAAGCACTAATCCCATCTACACCACCACCTCCCAAGAAAGTCAAAGAAACTCCCAAACCGCAACAGGAAACCATTCCATTCCCGGTTGAAGAGAAAAAAGATGTGAGGGTAGTCGATGAAATTGCCGAAGACACATCTGTCCTCGACGAGCCTGTATTTCCCGACGAAGAAGAAACGTCTGAACCAGTATACCAGGCACCTGCCATCGTGGTGGAAGACCCGGTTGAAATGGATCAACGCAAAAACATTGAGAGAAAATACTACGACAAAACATTTGATTTTGACGGTATTGTGGTTGGCGAAGGCGTGCTGGAAATCATGCCCGAAGGTTATGGCTTTCTGCGTTCGGCCGATTACAACTACCTGAGTTCGCCTGACGATATTTACGTCTCGCAATCGCAAATCAAGTTGTTCGGACTGAAAACAGGAGATGTGGTACGTGGGCCTATTCGTCCGCCGAAAGAAGGCGAGCGCTATTTTCCGCTTATCAAGGTGGAAGATATCAATGGCCGGAGTCCCGATTACATTCGCGACCGTGTTCCGTTCGATTTCCTTACCCCGTTGTTTCCCAATGAGAAATTCACCCTGGTAAAGGCTGGTGAACCCAGTTCCCTGTCGTGCCGGATTGTTGATTTGTTTTCACCCATTGGCAAAGGACAGCGTGGTTTGATCGTATCTCAACCAAAAACAGGTAAAACGGTATTGCTGAAAGATATTGCCAATGCCATAGCAAAGAATCATCCGGAAGTATATTTGTTGGTTTTGTTGATAGACGAACGTCCCGAGGAAGTTACCGACATGGCCCGCAGCGTCCGTGGCGAAGTAATTGCTTCTACATTCGACGAACCAGCCGAACGTCACGTCCGTGTGGCCAATATCGTACTGGAAAAAGCCAAGCGTATGGTGGAATGCGGTCATGATGTTATGATCCTGCTCGACTCCATCACCCGTCTGGCACGCGCATTCAACACGATTGCTCCCGCATCGGGCAAGGTACTTACCGGAGGGGTTGATTCCAATGCTCTGCAAAAACCCAAACGCTTTTTCGGCGCTGCCCGTAATATCGAAAACGGTGGGTCGCTTACCATCCTGGCAACTGCTCTTACCGATACCGGTTCGCGTATGGATGAAGTGATCTTCGAAGAATTCAAGGGAACAGGTAACATGGAGTTACAACTTGACCGGAAATTGGCCAATAAACGTATTTTCCCGGCTGTGGATATTACAGCTTCAAGTACCCGTCGTGAAGATCTCTTAGTTGAAAAAGGCAACCTGAGCCGTATTTGGGTTTTACGTAATTACCTGACAGACATGAACCCGGTCGAAGCAATGGAATTCATGCGCGACAGATTGGCCAAGAGCCAGTCAAACGAAGAATTCCTTATTTCGATGAATGGCGAATAAAAATTAAGAATTAAGAGTTAAGAATTAAGAACTTAGCGTAAGTGATCTCACCAGATGTAATTGTAATGCGCATATTTATAGTCAATTATGTGTTTTTATAGCATCACTTTATAATTAACTAAACAATAGTAGTCATTTGGTTAACGATATTACCGATTTAGGCAGGACAACAAATCCTGCCTAAATTGTTTATGTCGTTTAGTTAGGGTCTGCTGAAAAAGTAATAATGCTTTATAAATCAATGCATTTAATGCCATTCCCGCTATTCCAAGTGCAAGGAAATATGATAAAAATGCTCAAAACCCTTGCACTTGAAAAATTGACCAATTCAATTTTTCCGGATTTTGAATTCAAAAATCAAACTCTTGATGCTGATTTCACGAAAAAATGTGGCGTTTTTGGCGATTTGAATGATTTTCGATGGTAAATTTGACAAAATTACACAGCCTTGACTTTTTCAGCAGACCCTAGTTAATGACTCTGGCAGGTCGCCACACCAAAGACCTGTCAGGCTGCGAAGCTGCTGACAGGGTCGGAATATTATCAAAAAACGGCTTTTCGGCTTTTTAATGCTCCATGCAACACCTCTATAGGGTGCAATGCTTTTCTTCCTGTTCCATGTTCAATATGCTGGCGGCAGCTTGTACCGGGAGCAACAATAATAGTTTGTCCCGTGGTTTCGCGCACCTGCGGAAAAAGCGCCAATTCGCCAATCTGCATGGATAAGTCATAATGTTTTTTCTCATAACCGAATGAACCTGCCATCCCGCAACATCCGGTTTTTAACTCCCGGACCGTATAATTTTTAGGGATACCCAACATCGTTTTTGTTGCCCGGGTGGTGATCAGTGACTTCTGTTGGCAATGTCCGTGAAAAGCAATTTCGGCAACTTCTTCTGTAAAAGACGTAGAGCTGATCCTGCCGCACTCCATTTCCCGAACGATAAACTCTTCGATGGTCAGGGTATTTTGTGCTAACAGACGTGAAGCTTCCCGTTTGCCGGGAGAAACCAATTCAGGATATTCATCCTTGAAGGTAAGAATACAGGAAGGTTCAATCCCAACCAACGGAATCTTGGTCGATACACACCGACTGAATAGATCGACATTCCGATCAGCAATTTTTCGCGCTTTTCGTAATAAGCCTTTCGAAATATAGGTCCGTCCACTTTCTTCATGGGATATTATTTCGATACAATAACCCAAAGTATTTAGTAATTCAACAGCTTTTATTCCAATGTGCACATCATGAAAGTCGGTAAACTCATCTATGAAAAAATACAATGTGCCAATCTTCTGATTAACAGATGTATTTAATAATGAAATTCGGGTATTCAACCTATTTCGAAGGGTATGCCTTTGTATTTCAGGAATATCCCTTCGCAGGTCAAAATCCATAATTTGTTTGGTCAGAGACCAACCGGTTATGGTATTATATAATCCTGGCCATACCATACCGATCTTATTCAGTTTATTGAGGTTTGCTATCATCCGGACACGAAAAGGAACACCATGGCGATCGTAATAGTGCTGCGAAAACTCGGCTTTCAGCTTAGCCATATCCACATTTGAAGGGCATTCGCTTTTGCATCCCTTACAGGATAGGCATAGATCCAGTATATCAAGCATTTCACCGTCTCCGAATGGCTGTATTTCCTCATTATGCAATAGATATTCGCGGAATGCGTTGGCGCGCGCGCGAGTGGAAGCGTACTCTTCACGTGTTGCCATATAACTCGGACACATGATGCCATCGGCCTTATGTAATTTGCGACAATCGCCCGAACCATTACAATTTTCTACTGCACGCATGATCCCAAGCGAAGATGAGAAATCGAAAACAGTCTCAATTGTTTTTGCCTGTTTCCCAAGATCATAACGCAAATTTGTATCCATAGGCGGAGTGTCGACAATCTTTCCGGGATTGAATATCCCCTGTGGATCAAAACAATGTTTTACCTCTTTGAATAATTGATAGACTCGTTCACCGTACATCAAAGGTATGAATTCGCCGCGAAGTCGTCCGTCGCCATGTTCACCACTGAGCGATCCCCGATACTTTTTCACCAGGTTTGCCGTTTCCGTAGCAATGATACGAAACAGGCGTACATCGTCCTTGTCCTTCAGGTTTAACACCGGCCGCAAATGCAGCTCACCAGTGGCAATATGGGCATGGTACACACAGCTAAGTCCATATTTATCCAGTATCTGCCTGAATTCGGCTATATACGCCGGTAGATCTTCGGGCAGGATGGCTGTATCTTCAATAACAGAAACCGGCTTGGCGTCGCCTTTCATATTCGATAATACACCCAACCCAGCCTTACGCAAGGCCCATACTTTATTCATGTCCTCACCGGTGATCAGTGGAAAATAGTACCCATAACCGGCTTCTTTCATTGCTTGTTCCAGACAATCAGCCTGCTGACCAACAACCGTTTCATCATCTCCGGCAAATTCCACAATCAATATGGCTCCGGGATCACCTTTTACAAAAAATCGGTTACGTTGTTGCAGAAGATTGTCCCTGGTACATTGCAAAATCACATTATCCATCAATTCAACGGCAACAGGAGCGTGTTTCAGGGCAATGAGATTGGCGTGCAGGGCTTCTTCAACCGATTGCATGTGAATGCACATCACGGCTTTAACAGGAGGCGGAACCGGTACTATGCGGAGTTTCACCGCGGTGACAAATACCAGCGTTCCTTCCGAGCCTGCAATAAGTGAACATAGATTGAAAGGTTGTCCACCGCCAAATAGTTGCGTATTTAATAGTGAATCAAGCGCATATCCGTTATTGCGGCGATGTATTCCGGGTTTGGGGTATTGTGCCTGGATTTCGGATTGGTTGACAGGGTGGGAGAGGAGCTCTCCCATTTTTCTATATATACTGTTTTCTAATGAATTACCATTCCTCTTTTCATCAAATTCTTCAACCGATAAAGAGGAAAATTCAACTTCGCTGCCATCACTCAATAAAGCCCTGACTGCCAGCGTATGGTCGCGTGTACTACCATAGACAAGCGAATGCGAACCACAGGAATTGTTACCGACCATTCCGCCAATAGTACATCGATTGGATGTAGATGTTTCGGGAGCAAAAAACAATCCATGTGGCTGCAGGTAGCGATTCAGTTCGTCCAGGATAACACCCGGTTCCACCCAGACCCAACCCTCATCGATGTTCAGTTCCAATATCCGGTCCATGTACCTGGATACATCTACCACCACGCCATGGCCTACCACCTGCCCGGCCAACGATGTGCCTCCTGCTCTTGGTATCAGGCTAATATCGTGTTCGCGTGCATCATTTATCAACAACCGGATATCTAAAACGTCTTTTGGACATGCCACTGCTACAGGCTTTTCGCGATATGCCGATGCATCAGTCGAATACGCCGCAAGCCTGACGGAGTCGGTATAAAAATCGCCACGAAACGATAAAGGAGGTATGATCATAATGGCAAATTTGCGAAATTATAAGATAAAATCTACCTTTGGGTATGAAAATTCGCTTTTATCCACGAATTTACATAAATTAACACGAATAAATTTCAGCTTAGGAACGCGAACAAAATAATTTTCCCAATTCAAGCAGATATTCGATAATTCAGTTCAGGTATCTTAGGATGTGGGCTTATGTTTTGATAATCAATTTCTTTCTTGTCAATTTTTTGCCCTGTTTGATAATATTTCA
>JAVBNI010000162.1:0-6331 GCA_031551645.1 Bacteroidales bacterium
GAAAAGGTATCAGGCCCTATCAACACCAGCATTTTCTGTTTTTGGTCCCACTGTTGCCCGTTGTTCTGCTTCCGGAAATCGAGCCTGTCCAATATCATGCGATGCGCCAGTTTTCGTAGCGACGAGATAATTTCCTTGCGGGTAACCTGGCCTGTCAATCCCTTGTGAATGCATCCGGTAACGATTTTTTTACCGGATATGCGGACAACGTATTTCTCGTGCGTAATATCCACAAGTTCCACTTCATCGGCGTTCAGGAAAATACCGTCAGGAATGGTATCAGGCTCCGTTTCGCCGGTTATCCGGGTAACAAAGCCCGCACAACTTTCCAATTGCGATACGTTCAACGTGGTATATACATCAATTCCGCTATCGAGTAGTACCTGTATTTTACGGTAACGCTTCACGTGTGTGCTTCCGGAATAGTTGGTATGCGCCAGGTCGGGCAATAGCACCAACTGAGGACGCAAGGCAAGTATAGCTTCCAGGTCGGGTTCCTCAAAATACACGCCCTTGTACTCTGTCTTTTTGAAAGGTATCACGGTAATCTGATCAAGCTGAGACGTTATATCACGGCAGTCGAAACAATTCAACCATCCCGCTATTACTTGTTTTCCACGAGCGATTTCGGTCTGGGCAGCCCGGAGCATTGCCGATGTTTTTCCGACACCCGGCAGTATCCCGAAAAATATTTTCAGTTTCCCTTTTTCTACCTTTTCTACCTCACTGTTCAGGGCGGCAAGGAGTTCATTCGGGTGATTGTCTTTCATAGGATTTTGTTTTGCAGATATTTCGTAAAGTAATGAAATTACCCCCGCTACATGTTTGTGCTATCTTATGCTGCACGGTTTTTCATGTCATCATGGCACCTATATGTTATTCCGATTTTATCTTATAACCAGTATTTTGGACAATAGATTGTGGTGGCTTTTTATATTAACCAACCATCTTTCAATAGAATGAATAATATGTGTTGCTATTGATTTAATATTCAGTTTTTTATACGAAAATAAAAAATATAGCAATGCGCTTATATTGAAAAATATTTATACTATAAAGATAGTTCTATAGTTGTAAATTTTTTGTAAAATAAATTGTTGTAGATATAAAAATTTTATAAAGATAGTATTTACAATATGGTATTTAAAAGGTTATCCGGTTGAATGTGAAAATTGTCTGCAACAAGAAGCTATTACGAATTAGTTAGCAGACATATTGTTTTGAGACCTTTTTAAACAATCGTATACCAATGGTAAATAATTGTTATTTTTTTACCCAAACAGCCAATTTTCCGCCATGTACGCGGAATAATGCCTTGCCTTGATCGTCAATAACAATTTTATCCGGTATGTTTCCTGTAATCTCATGCCAGGTTTCACCTTTATGGGTTTCTCCTACAAGCATTTCTTTTTCTCCGTCGTCTCCATTTGATATCAGAAGTGCCAACCCGGAACCGGTATGATCATTATCACCCTTGCGGGTAAACCCGACCGTGTTGGGATGATCGAAATAATCCACTTGTTCACCGTAAGCATATTTTCTTCTGACATCGAGCAGTATGTCCAAAATCAGTTTATGAGGAGATGTTTCTCCACCAACACCATAATAATCACCGTAAAAAATACAGGGATAACCTTTCTCCATCAATAATATCAATCCATAAGCCAACGGTTTGAACCATGGATCAATCTGTGACTCAAGGGAACTGCCATGTTGTGAATCATGATTGTCGACAAAAGTTACTGCATTTTCCGGAAATTTAGTTACCAGGGTATTTTCCAGAAATTTTGTGAAATCAAACTCTTTCCCGTCATGGGACGCTTTAAACATGTTATAATGGAATGGCACATCGAATAAGTTAATTTGATAATCAGCCATTTCGAGATACTTTTGTAGAGATTCGAAATCACCTTTCCAGTATTCGCCGACTGCGTAAAAATCTTTGCCTCGCTCAGCTCTTACTGCTTCGAGAAACTGTTTGACAAACAAATCATCCATGTGTTTGATTGCATCCAGGCGCATACCTTGCAGGTTCAATTCTTTCGACACCCAGACACCCCAGGAATTCAGTTCCTTGACAACATCGGGATGGTTAAGGTCTAAATCGTTACCCAGCAAGAAATCATAGTTTCCATTTTCTGCGTCAACTCCTTCGCTCCAATTCTTCCCTTCGCCTATGATTCGAAAAACACCGGTTTTCCTGACCGTATCGTCATATTCTGTACCGGTGAAATGGTACCAGTGCCATTTAAAAGCGGAATATTTGTCTTTCCGCCCCGGAAAATTGTATCCTGTCCACCCTTGTATTTCGTGTTCGTCGCCTATGGCTTGGTTACGTTGCTGAGGGTCAACCTCGACCGCCATAAATTTTTCAGTATAATCGCCTCTTACCTTATGATTCATCACGGCATCGAGATATACCGATATTTCGTATTTGTGCAGTGTGTCGATTGCATTTTTCAACTCATGTTTGGTGCCATATTTAGTTCTTATCGTAGCTTTCTGCTCAAACTCGCCCAAATCGAACAGGTCATAAGTGGCATAACCTTCATCCTGTTGTTCATCCGCTTTATAGGCCGGTGGAATCCATACGGAGGTTATTCCTATTTCATGCAAATGTGCGGCATCCTCTTTTAGTTTCTTCCACAAATTTCCGTCATTTGGAAGGTTCCACTCGAAATATTGTATCATTACTCCATTCTTCATAACGTACGATTTTGATGTTTTAAAATATCATAGTTTGCATTTTTATAAACATATGTTAGATTCATTATGTTGTTTAACAGACAAACAGATAAAAAGTTTAAGCTGTCAATCTCTGTCGTTGTAAAGCTACTATACTCTTTGTTACTTAATGTATAAGTGAGTTGGTTGTATTTGATTGGGACATTTGAAAAAACTTTCAAGTTTGAAAAACAACAAGTTATTTTAAGTACTGGTTCAACTTGTTATTTGCTTTGATGTTTTTTTACTCTCCCTTCGACGAGTGAAGACTTCGTCCAAACTTAGCCGAAGGTGATCTCACCGAGCAATAGCGGAATAAGATCGTCAATTTGATACAAGCTAAAGCCCGCCGCACTTTTGATTAAGGCATATCAATTTAGACAATTCACGATACTTAATCAATTATGAGCTAGGTATCTATAAGCTTTATGGCACAATTTTGTTTACGACAAATTATTTTCCTTGTATCCTATCTCTAACAAGACCCCATTCGCGTGTACCAGAAAGGCAACTATCGTCAAATGAATCATAGAGCTCCCTGAATAGCGACATCGGAATAGATAGCGTTAGCTCTCCGGGTTTAAAAAAAGGTCGTACGGAGGGGTCTAATCCCCCAAGAAAAGCACGCTTACCGTTGTTTTTGTTTTCGTGTGCAGTTCCGGTAACTATTCCGCTACAACCTGAATTAAAACGGGTAATAATGGCATCATCCCCGTAATGGTCAAGGAATATCCACGAGGAAATTCCTGAGATGACATCCCCGTCTCCGATAAAGATAATACCTTCAAGAATATCCGTGTTGACGACCTTGTCTATTCTTGCAAAGTTCAGGTAAGGCTTATCAATCTTTTCAATAGGCGCCTTTTCATTGTAGTCGAAAAACATTTCAGGGGTGCGGATAAGCTTTTCATATGCAACAAACTCGGCACTCCGTTGGTCCAAGTCAGTCCAGCCCCACATCGTTTTTGCTCCACCGCAAATAGCGTCGTCACCACAAAATTTAATAACCTCGCCTGCTCGCATATTCTTCAAATATTTGAAAATGCAACCGCTAAACTTTTTGGGTTCGGTAGCTGCACGCTCGTCTGAGTACCAGAATGCAATGGGTAACTCAGTGTTTTCAGAGAAGGCTTTTTTATACTTCTCGATAAATATATTCATATCCATAGCTATTCATTTTAATATTTTTACAAAAATAGTTTGGAGTCAACAAACTATTGTTTTCTTATTCTTCACAAATCATTTCATTTTAGGAATAAATATTTTGTTTTGTAAACAAAAACTGATATTTTTATATCCGTAATTAGAATTAAACATATGAAGCCCGCTGTTCCTTTTTGGTTTGGCGTAACAGATTTGTCCGAATATATAAAGTATCCTCATCGTATTGAGGGTGGGTTCGTTCTTTTTTGTACCCAGGGACAAGGGGTTATTTCTTCCGGAATTCAGCAATACCCCATGGTAAAGAACTCCACTGCGGTATTTCTTTCGGGTATGACGTTCTACCTTGAGTCGGCTTCGGATGATTTTTTGGTAAGCATGTTTTCCTTTTCCAAAGAGCTTCATAACGAGGTAATCTTAAAATTACCACCCTCTTTTACGCAGTTCGTGAATGAAGGCCAGGTACATGAGCATCCGGAAAATTCTTCATCGCTGAAAGGTGTTCATGTTTTAACGGCTATGGCAAAGTTAATTTATGAAGAAAGCGGAAACCTTTTTGCCCATGTACTTCAAAAGAATTTTGTTGAGAGCTATGTAAGCTATATTCTGGGACACATCCACTCATTTTTACAATCACGTTCGACAAAAGGTAATCGCATTCAAAGGCTGTATCACCGATTCATTTCTTTAGTATACATCGATTGCCACCGGCATCATGATGCCAAGCATTACGCGGACCGGCTATGTATCACGCCCCGCTATCTTTATAACATCACGATAGCTTATGCTAACCTAAGCCCGAAACAACTGATCGATAAGCAACTTACATTTGAGATTAAGGTATTGCTTAACTCAACGGATATGACGATTACAGAAATTGCACAAACATTGGCATTACCCGACCAATCTTACCTTTGTCGATACTTTAAGAGGCAGGTCGGGATATCTCCCTCAGTATATAGGAAAATGCAAAAACCACTGTGAGTGTACTTGTGTCGTTGGTTTTGCTGAGATATATTTGTGGAATATTCCGTGTAGGAAAAAATCTTTTTCTATAAAATAGTATGGCT
The DNA here is from genome assembly GCA_031551645.1 of Bacteroidales bacterium. GTDB lineage: Bacteria > Bacteroidota > Bacteroidia > Bacteroidales > UBA4181 > JAIRLS01. The sequence continues at coordinate 4,956 of JAVBNI010000162.1, forward strand.
GTCGGGTAAGAATATGTTTGCTTTGCAAACTCCATTTGATGCCCCGGGGTTGTTCATTAGTAACAGTGCGATATTACGAATCTTGCAGTTCAAACATTAGCCTTTTGATGGCATTTTTCTAATATGAATAAATCCACCGGTAATGTGGTCAATAACAATAAAATAATTTTCACCCGAGGCTTTGCTGCTTCCTGCTATGATAGCTCCAATTGCTCCAAATACCATACCTGCAGCTAAAATGTTGTCGCTATTATTACTAGTCAAAGGCTTAACTGTACCGACAAAATAAAAGTCATTACCATTCCTGTATAATGGGTAAAATCCATATCCCGTAGATATATAAGGTTTTTCTTCATATACAATTGCATAAGCCTCTTCTGGTTTTATATTAATTAATTTCTCATTTTTATCAATCTTTTTAACGCTTGATATACTCAAATCTTTTTTAAATTTAACAATGATTTTTCCATCTGGGATCTGATCTTTAAAAGATGAATAATTATAATACAAACCATCCACATAGTTATCTGTATTATAGGCTTTAATCTCTCTTTTCTCGATGCTATCAAGTTTAACGATCTCATTAAGGCTATATCTAATTGAACTCGTGGCGTCTTTTTCAAGATTATTTATAATTAAATCACACATTAATCGGCTGCCTGCCCTCAACAATGACTTTGTTACATCACCTGCTTTTACAGAAACTACTGTGTCGATAATAGCAATATTTTTGTATATTTCTTGATTGCCGGAGTATAGTACTGCTCTTATATAACAATAACCCGTTTCACTGGTCATTTTTGTAGTCTCGGCAAATACAAAATGCCTTAACTGGAAAAGTAATATCTTATCTCCTGAAGTAGAGTCAATTATAGAAATAAAAAAATTTTGCAATTGATGTTTTAATGGGATCTGTGATTTAACCTTTGCTCTATTGTTCATTATTCCAACCTGAACAATCCCAAGATTTGTGGTATCAATCCTTGTATCAACAAACTCAAAACTATTATATAAACTGTTGGAAATTTTAATATTCACGGGTTCAAGATTAAATTCACGAATGACATCTTGAGTTATTGCATCAATCTTGATAATAAATAAGAAAAAGACTACTAAAAATAAACGATTTATATACATTTGATATTAGTAATTAATTGACATGCAAAAGTAGAATTTAGTGGTGCGTTTTCCAAAAAAATAATGATTTTTTAAATGAAAATATCAGGTGAAGTCACACTTAGGAACGCGAACAAAATAATTTTCCCAATTCAAGCAGATATTCGATAATTCAGTTCAGGTATCTTAGGATGTGGGCTTATGTTTTGATAATCAATTTCTTTCTTGTCAATTTTTTGCCCTGTTTGATAATATTTCAA
>JAVBNI010000172.1:0-27310 GCA_031551645.1 Bacteroidales bacterium
ACCGGTATAACCATCCAGTACGTTAAGCATTATCTTACAACTGATCACATCATTGGCGTATACATTGTATATCGTTGCCGTGAATGTATATATCTCTGTGTTGGGTTCGAAAGACGCGGCGGAACCACCGTTACGGTAAAATGTAGCGCTCTGTATCGGCCCTGTATAATCATGTAAGGTAGCTCGGACCTGTGCCGTATTTTGTGAGTAGCTTAATATGTAGACTTCCACCCATGGAGCGCTCCAAAGATCGGTAAAACTCATGCAGACGATGATCAGCACCAGCAGTCTGCGCATATAGATATTTATTGTTGTTTTCATATCGTCTTAATTTTTGTTGTTGTTCTTGTCTGTTTTCCCTGATTTTACCATGTTTATTCGGCATAATGATACTTGTTTTCCTGTATGATGTTGCCACCTTCATCCTTGATCCGAAGCAAACGCCCGAAGCTATCGTATTCATAGAAAACGGTATGTCCCGAAGGGCCGGTCTCGGAGGTCATGCCTATTAATGGATCGTAAGTGTAAGTACTCATCAGGGCGTCTGCGGCACACAAGCGCAAGTCGTCGATGATTACATTTGATCCGCTAATGGTAAGTGTCGCTGAGGAAGATGCTGGGGTGAAAGAATGTTCAAAATAAGTCCAACCATTAGCTGTTATGCCGGCTGCCGGGTTAACCGTTGAACTTCCGTTTTTTACGGTTGCTGCTGTCGACTTGCTCCAATACGATAATTTATACGGTTTATTGGCAACAAAATTCGTTTTGGTTATATTTTTCCCGGTATTTAAATTGTAACTTTTCACTCCGGTGCGGAAATTAGAGGTGTTTCTATCCGTACCGGCTATGGTCCAGTTGCTGCCTGCGCCATTATCTTCAAACGAGGTAAAGGCGACATCGTTGAGTTCGGCGTTTTCAACTTGAGCGGTTGGGTATCGGTCGTTGTAGCCCCAGAGGTAAACGGTTGAAGGACCATCCTTGGGCTGACTTTTATTCATCCTGCCTTTATTGTTGTAGCCAAGATTCAGGTAAGGATCAAATGCCTGCGTCTGGATATTTGTTCCGTCATAAAACATGCTTGCATAGTTTTGCCCGGGATTGAGCAATAATCTGCTTATCATCTCAGGTTTAATGACCGGCGAATTGGCAGAAAGCTGGCTGTATTTGTGATATTCTCCGCCTGTCATGATCTTGTTTGTACCCTTCTCCACATAATCCAGTTTGAAAATATAGGGGGATACGATATTATATTCCAACATCTTTTGGGCAATTGGATATTCGGAACCACCGGTTATGTTAGCCGGATATAAAAGCTCAGTTACCTGTTGAGTTCCGTCACTTTTTTTTGCAGTCGTCTTTGACAATTGTCTCCAGACGTTATAATCATATTTTTCCACGGAAGTAACGGGGTTTTGCCCGTTCAGGTCGAATTGTTTGATGGTTTTTCCGGCAGGAAAATATGAATGCGTATAGGTTTTGTAAGACCAGAATAAATATCCGGATATGCTTACGGAAGCAATATAGCGGCCGTCTCCAACTACTTTATATTGATTCTTTTCTATCCGGACAGTATCATTGTTGTTGTTGAAATGTATCGTTCTTAATAATCGTCCCCTTTCGAAATGCCTTGAGTTCTGATTCCGGAAAAGACCGTTGATTACATTGTCCTGAACATAACCCACCCAACTTTGCTGTGCGGGATTTATTAGAGATTTTTGTCCGGAAAGATCATCCGGTATGTTTTCGTAAGAACTGAAATCATTCTGCGTATAACTGCCGTCCGAACGTTTTTCTATAACGGTAGAGTAAACAACATGATTTTTGTCCAGCCCGTTTGTTGTTACACTGCTGGATGATATACTATATTGAGTAGATGATATACCACTTCCTTCTGCTTTAAGCACAAAGGCTACATGCGGAAACTCCATTAATAATCCTGAAGATACATTTGAACCAATACTTGTCTTATAAATAAACTCTCTTTTTTGAGAAGACCCTTGAGAATGATCGGTAATTGACTTTATCCTTGCGCCTCCGGCATATCCGGTTTTAGTATAAAGAGAAGGTAAAAATCCGCTGGCATTTCTACGTTCTAGGCTTTGACCATAGTTATGCCGTTCATATTCGATTTTGCTAAACCCGTTGGTCGGATACCTGATGGTATCAAGCAGCCAATGGTCAAAACAACTTACACATGGTTGACGGTGGGTGTCATTATCATATGAAATATCCCCTGTCTGCTGATTGATGTTGAATGTTGGAAGAAGGCTGTTATTGTTGCTATTTCCATTCCAGAACCCCCAAAAATCAATAGCTTTCGTATCAAAGGGAACTGTTGTTGTATTTCCCTGCTTATAAGTAAATTCATATCTTTCGGTCTGGCCTGGGAAAAGCGAAAAATTTGTATTAATCGACGTCAAAAAGTATCTGTTACCCACGTATTGACTGGCCAGGGTGATCCACTTAAAGAATGTATTGTGTTGCACAAATATATTATTCATTTGCAGAGTAGGATACAGGTATTCCACCGGATTCCTTTTCGAATAGGAAAAATTTATGATACATTCATCAGCGATGTTGATGGATTCCAAGGTTGCGGTTTTTTGAACATGATAATAATTATGATCAATTGTCACTCCACCTGCACCTGCACCTACGCCATATTGCTGTCCAAGCGTTTTTGCCTCATGAGACACTCTTGAAAAAAGAAGTTCGGCATAGGTTTCTACATCCGGAGGTGGAGGAAATGTTGGAAGTAGGCCCGGAAAACCGTTTGGAAGCGAGCGATAATTAAAGGTAATTTCTCTGCCATTGGGAGCTTTGATGCTTCTCAAATGCCAGGAAGTAATAACTTTTTTCTCAAACATATCTTCAATTTCCCCATAACTAGTTGGAAAACTATTTATACTTTGATATTGTGAGGTATTCGGATAATGAAATTCTAATGCCTGATCATCTATCTGAGTATTTATGAAATGACCGCCGAACGTATAAACATAACCATCGCCAGTTGTAATGGAAAATTCGTAAAGATTCCAATCCGTTGGACCTTTCGCTTGGCAGGTGATCTCAACAAGATAAGTATCACCCTTATCACTGTCAAAAACATGTACTTTTTTATTATGGTCAATCATAAAACATCCATGGTGATCCAAAAAATCAAAACGAAACAGATCGGGTGTCGTTTCAATTCCAGCTCCTAAATTACCACTACCGCTTTGATGATTTCTATCCAATACCCAATACCAATTGAAATTTGGCTCTCCTTCTTGCAGGTTCAAAACATTTGAATAATTAACAGTAGGGCCATTGTATAAAAGCGTTCCATCTATTCTGTTTTCAAGAGCGCCTGTAGTAATACCCCTTTTATCATCGGGTAATTCGCCCAATACCATTCTACTTATCGACCCGCCGCAATTAAGAAACCAGTTCATACCTATCGGCCCTGACTGAACCCGGGGATTAAATCCCGATGAATTATACCCTAAACTGATCGGGATATCAAAGTCGGCATCCGTATAATGATATACCGGAACTTCAAAGTTCAGCCTGCCGGTATATTGATTAACAGGGATATTTCCGGCTACCAGAAAATTCCACGTTTGCGGCGAATGCATGTATGGTAATTGGTAAACGTTAGGATTCGACTGTCCATACACCAATGATGTATACAATAAAACATAAAATGTGATCGTAAAAAATAATTTTTTCATGGCCATGCTATTTTGTGAAAATTATGATATCAATAGTTTGTGATAAGATTAAACATTTCTGAAAATCAGCGTTTTACAAGTCGAATTATTTGACATGTAATTGACTGATTGGTAGAGAAATACAATTTGTACAATACGATAATCTCAAAAAATTAACGAACTGTTGGATATTTCTAAGAAACTTAACGGAACTTTTCTTGTAAATCCACACCCAACGTAATCTGCAACGTTTGCTTAAATCGTTCCCATAGGAGACGCCCGTAAATAACTTTTGCGTTTCAATTATATATATGAAAAATTTGTTCCCATACACTCGTCCGTATATACCCACCAGTTAATGCTCTACTATAATCTGTTGCATTTCCGGCTTCTCGTTGATGCCATCGTAAATGTGCAAGAAATAGATACCGCTGGTGAGATTACTCACGTTAAATTCTACTTTACCGCCTTTGGCTTTTGCATGGCGCAATAGGATACCCATACCGTCATACAGGCGGATATCGTAGGTGAGCTCCTGTTTCAACTGCCTGTCGCCGGCGATCGGCTCCAAAGTGTTCGTTTCGTTTACTATCCTGTCGAGATCGACATTCAGGATATTTGAAACAGGGTTGGGATATGCTAAACTATTGCTTTTTCCGACACTATGGTAATCGTCAAACCTGCAATCCGGACATCTTACAGATGCGTAAGCCGTATATTTTTGCCCTGTATAACTATTTGACCCTTCGCATTTAAGTTCTATATACCGATCGCTATAGTAGACCGTATTCCCGGGAAAAGTCATTGAAACATTATAATTATTGCCTGATGAATACGCATACAACACCCAACCGCCGGTCTCATGTACATACCAGTTCCACCTGTAATCATTAAGATAATCCTGCACCAACCCACCCATTGATGTTACTGAAAACTGATAAGATGTATTCGGGGATATTCCGAACAATGAGGATGGGGGTGTGCTTGCAAAAAAAGACAAGTTTGGCGTATTGTTATTGTTGTTTGTAAGTATACGTGGATAACAGGATTCGCCAAATCCATTACTTACAGTCAGTTTTATATTATGGCTACTGAGATTAGGGATATTAAATGATTGAGAATATGATGTCTGATTAGTATTATATGGAATATAACCGACGGATATCCAGGGAGAATCTTTGAACCTTTGTTTAAACACCTGAAAAAATGTAGGAGAATTTCTTATGTCCAGCCCCCATCCGGACGGAAAACCGAAGGAATTATAAGTGAAACTTACGTTAAGCGCAGATGATGTTGCTCCAAGTGATGCTGTTGCAAAGTTTTGCGATCTCATTTTGGTATAATCACTCATCATGTAACTATACATAGCATCAACAGAAGATTTTTCGGCGTCTGTTAATCCATTTTTAAAAGATGTTCGGAAATCATTTAATGTCCTTACATTTTTGAAAGTAGATACAACCCTTGCAGGAAAGGCGATATCATCATTGTCAGTAGCATCGTAAGTGTATGTTGGGTTCCCATCATACAGGTTCCAGAAAAAACTGGCCCATCTTGAATATTCAGGATATGTAATATTACTAAATCTTGGCGTTAAAAATGATCCTATGTCTAAATTGTCAGTTTGTGTGTCAATAAGTTCGCCAATTCCATTTTTATAAGCATAATGACGGGTTGCATATGAATAAAATATTGCCCAGGTCTCTTTATAATCAACATTTACATTCATTCCCCCCGCTGTTGATCCCCACATGGTATAGTTGACATAATGGCCATATTCATGGGCGGCAGTTATCATTGGACTACCGCCCAAAATAGAATAACTGATACCATCATCCATATCAATCCATCTTACCTCAGTGTATGTTGGAAACAACCAACCGTCTTTTTCTCTTTTACAAACAAACTGACCTGATACGCCTGTACCACAATCCCTTTGGTAAACATCGATCATTGGAGGGTTATAACCAAACTGATTGGACAATTTCGCAGCCAGTTTGAACCATTTCAAACAGGTAGGCATTATTAAGTTACTGCTAGCATTAAGTATCTTATTTTGAATGGATACGGAGGTTAAATTCGGATTAAAACTGATATAGTTTGTACTGTTGCGCGTAAAAACAGGCAGTTGATATTGATAGCCTGTATTGCCTGAATAATAGAGGGTTTCACCTGGAATGTTTAACATCGTATAATCACTATACCGGGTAACACATAATACAATTTGGTTATAACTACTCAAATCTGCAGTGGTAGAAAAATTGAAGGAATAGTTTCCCTGATAGTCCGGTATTGCAAAATGAGTTCCGGCAATTAATTGATTGTTATGAGGACACGGATGGTATAACTGATTCTGGTTATTGCTATTTACAAAGTAAAGAAAAACCATTGGCCCATATAGTCGTTCTGCTTCTAAAGATGATCTTCTAGCTTCAACATATCCGGATATGGAGATATTATAATTTATTGCGGCTTTTGAAGATACTGTCTGAACTGATAATTCAGGGGATTCAGAAAAATTGATATGGCAGATATTCAGTTCCATTGGATCGATAAAATTGACCTTTTGACTTTCGGCTTTTGATTTTTTAATCTTTCCCAATTCATCAACTTCGATAATCAAACCATTGCCATCAACAAGTTTCCCTTCTTGATTTACAAGTTTCATATCTGATTTCTGACTGAATTTTATCAGCTTCTCTTCATTTGTATAGGTTGATCGAATATTTACTATTCCATTTCTCTCTTTTTTCAAATGGATTTCCTTTGTGGTTATTGGCGTATAATTTAATGAATCTGCCTTATTATATAGCTTCCCTTTTATTAATACGGAGAAACACTGTATTGTTTCTGAAGTAAACTGTATGGAAACGCTTTTTTTATAAGCACCGCTATTACAGGAAAGAGATACCGGATCAATTTTCTTTTTATTATCAAATACCAAATTGTTTATAATAAACATGTCAAGCTGTTCCATAGGAACCAGCACCTCATATTCGACTTGAAGAGCCGAACCTGATACATAAACCGTGTCAATCCTGACACCCTCTTTCAACCCGACACTGGTTGCTTTTAGTTGAAAAGTCAACAAAATGAATAAAAAAATCGAAAAATAACATTTCATAATCAGAATTTTAGATTGTTTATTAAATATTAATACATCATAGATTGTATATTGATTTCATGAACGTCTGCCTGTTGAGGGCTAAAAAAGTAAACTTTTTTTGTCCATCGAATGCAGGCCTTCTTTTAGGGAGCACAAATACATTAACATGTCATCGGTGATAGCGTAGGAAAAAATTGATGAATCAGGAAAAAATTCGTAATATCTTCGAAATTTTTTATCATCGGTATATCTTTCACAAAGCCATTGAAAAAAATCACTATCGTTACAATGATCAGCCATTTCTATAAGTTTAACCTTTTTCAGATTCTCAAAATATTCATTTTCCCTGAAAACTTCCAGCACCCCTACGAATTCGTATTTCTCGTAACAGTTTGGTAAACCTATATTGATGACTTCAGAATAAATGTTATCGGCCGATAATTTTACTTTCTTTATGAAGAGAGAAAACTCAGCAGGTATTCCAATAAAATAATCATAATACAAGAATTGATGATAACTGCCTATGGAATAACCATCAATCTTTAAAGTATCGCCGAAGCCTTCATAAAATGAGCCATTTTGAGTTAACTGGGATTTTTGAAGATGAAATAATATATATGCGTTATCAGTGATTTTTGAAAATATCTTAAAATGCACTTGCACGGTTGGTCCATTTCTACTTGATTCGGCAGAAATGATCTCAATATTATTGGGAGGGAATACGCTCGTCCGATCTATTGATTCCTGACTAGCTTTACTGCACGAATTGATTATCAGCAAACAGCTTAAAATCAATACCGGAAAACAAAATGTTTTTTTCATACCATAATAAATTATTATTAAAAAGTCACAATGTAAATCTGTCAGGCAATCTTACCCTATTTGGTTCTTCTGAAAGTAACGCCTTGATAACAAAATTATACCAACAATATAACGCCCATGCCTCTGAACATTCAAAATAAAGCTTACTTCTTTTTCCCTGATAACAGATTTCATTTTTGATCATTAAAAATATCTCATAAACTCTCAAAGCTTCCACCCCATCCGCCACACCAATGCATTCGTCTGCGGCGTATGCCGGTTGTGCAGGATGTCGTAGAACACTCCTACCGTTCCCTTCGCCTTCTTCCCGATACCGTATTCCCAGGTAAGCCCCGCCAGCAACGAGGAAGTCCATCCGCTGTCGAACTGCTGCCCTTCCGCCGTATCGATGGCTACCCGGTAGTTGCGTTCGAAGCCTGCCTGCGCACCCAGTCCCTTCCATATCCTGTAGTTGGCAAAAGCGCCATAGCCATAGCCTATATGCGAAAACCGGATATGTTTGATCTCACCCATCCCGAAGCGGTAATTGCCCAGTATGCCGGTACTGAACCGCTGGCTGAAGTTGAAGGCCGCCTGTACCCCGGCCACCCCGCACGAAGGCAGGAAGTAGGTCTTGTTGTCGAATTCCAGGTCGAAGCCTACGTCGATACGATCCCAGAATGATTTGGTCTTGTACGGATTGGGCGTGAACGAAGGTATCTGCGAGGCATTATCAATATTGCCTACTTCCCCGCCCGACATAGCGCCCAGCACGTCCGATCCCTTCTTCTGCGCATCCTTGATCAGCGCTAGGGCATCGGGATCGATGGAGCCTGCCTGGCTCTGCATCATCTGCTTGACTAATTCCTTGGGTTGCATCTTGGCGGGATCCTGCTGGGGTGACGGCAGTGCGGCCAGGTATTCGTTCCAGCGGGGATCTTTGCGCAGGGCGCTCATCACTTTATCGTCCAGCACCGATGGGTCGCGCAACGCCTTGCGATACTCGTTGACCTGAGCCGTGTAATAATAGCTTTCCTTCTCCATCTTGCCTACTGTCCGGGCGTACTCGGGATGATCCTTCACCTGGGCTTTCCACTTGTCCTTGCGCTGCTGCAGCTGTGTTTTCACTTCCTGGGTGGCGTTCAGTTGGTGTTGCGCCCGGCTGATGCTTTGTGTGGCTCCGGCGGCTTTCCCGTCGGGGACAATGCCTGCCTGACCGGCAAAACCATAAGCCGTCCGCAGACTGTCCAGCATGGGTTCCTTACCCAGCCCTTTTTCTGCCCCTGCTGACCTGACAGTGTTACCAGACCTGACAGGATCGTTAGACCTGTCAGCGTCGACACTGATACTACCGGTATCACCTGATTTGGCGGCCAGCTTTTTCTCGTACCGGTCCATACGGCGCTGGGCTTTCAGGGTACGCCTGTCGCACTTGCGCGAAAAACGATCCAGCCCGGAGCTGGTCTGCTCCATATTTTTCCCGACGGTTTGGCTGTCTGTTTGTGCTGCTGCACGGTAACAACACAGCATGGCTGCAAGAATGGCATAGTAGAATATTTTCATACACTTGCGATGATGAAAAGGTAAGGAAAAATAGCTAATCCAGACAAAATTTATCTGAAAAGGATCACCTTAATGTTATGCCAATGTCCGGCACTGTCAGGATTCGGTATAACCTAACAGGTACTCATATTCGTCAATGTCAAATCGACAATATAACCTTGACATGACAGTAAGGCAAACGAAACATGTACAAAACTTACAAGATGGCTCAAATCCTGCAAACCTTGTCATCTTGTCTTTCGATGAAGAATTTTACTTTGTCTTGGTTTCTAAGCAATATAAGTCCAATAAATACCAACGCCAAGTGATGATGCTTTAACACACCACGGCCGCAGGGATCGATTGGCAAATAACTCTGAACTTCGTCAACGGTTTTATCCGGCTGGAAGTCTTCTCATGCATATGGGCTGTGAACAAGGCACATCCCGGGGCTATCTATCCGGATACTCAATATCCGGACATTTCAAACAGTATACTCAACGAGGGATGGTTTCATATTTGGACGTCCCTCCGGCGTCACTGGGTTGGACTTGGCTTTAAACTTCGCATTCGCGAACGGAGCAAATATAAAACATTACTCCGATACGTGCAATAGAGAAATAGAAAAAATTGTAAAATATTTTTTAATGACCGGATTTAAATCAATTTGTCAAGTTGTTCAAATATCCATTATAATATTAAATGCCAAAATAATAACATTTCGTTCCTACGGATTTTTTTAGATTTGCAGATCATATGATTTACCGACATGTTGTTTCTGATAGAACTGCACAAATGTCTCAAAAATAAAATATTAACAATGTAAAAATAAAAAAAATACCGTAACGAAAAGTATAATCATTGCAAAACAAAGTTTAAACAACCAGTAAAGAAAAAGAAAAAATACTAATAAAAGAGCACATATTTCCAGCCAATCTTGATATGTTTAATTCACATTACAGAGATAAAAGATACGAAGATATATTTTTTTAACCGGATAAAAATTTAATTTTTAAAGCTTTATATATTTCAAGTATCAAAATACATATTAAAAAACTCCCAAAAGTTAAATTCTCAACTTTATGGACTTGTTATTTATCTCTTTTCTCTCATAGTTTCCAAAAAATCCCTAAAATATTTCAATGAATGCAATGCGTTCATTTCTTGCGAGGTGTCAGCATCTTCCGATTCTCTTGTTTCACCCCATAAAACAGCGTTGGAAATGAATATGTCATTGAGTCTTATTAATTCATCAATAAAGTAAGGTAAATCTTCTTGTATTTCAGCAAGATATTTTAAGGTTTCGGGACTCAACCTTATCCCATTGACTGTGGTTATTACATTTTCCATATAATATGTCGTGATTATTTTGCACAAAGAAATTCGGTATCCTGCTCGTATCAAACAGGCAATAGTCTGTATCATACAAATAATTGCCTGTAAAAATCACACTTCTTTTTTTCATATATTTGCCGAAACTGATTTTGAAATATAATTAAGTCATGAATACTGATACAGCACCATTAAGAAAAGTTCACCACGGGAGAAATATTAAGCGATTACGTGATATGTTGGGGGTAAAACAGGAAGCTATTGCCGTTGAATTGGATATTACCCAACAATCTGTATCCGATTTGGAACAAAAAGAAGTGATTGATGATGCAATGTTAGATAAGATTGCCAAAATTCTAAAAGTTCCTGTAGCTGCTATCAAAAACATGGATGACGAGTCAACAATCAATTATATCAATACTTTTTATGATAATAGTGCCAATCATGGTCAGGGTACTAATCATCATAATTATTGCACATTTAATCCTGTTGATAAAATCGTAGAGCTATATGAGCGGATGTTAAAAACAGAACAAGAAAAGAATGCTATGCTTGAAAACCTGTTGAAAAACAATAAGTAATCTTGTCAAATTTTTACCCATGCTAACAATAGGCGAAGTCTATAAGTACAATTTAGGTTTTCTATTCATGAGCGAAGCAGGATTTGATAATTCTCATTTCGGATAAAATAAAGTTAGTAAGGTCTCATATATATAACGTACTAAATAATAAATAAATAATTCTATATAAAACCGTCTTAACAATTTTAGCTCTTGTCAAAGAAATTATAGAGATACCAAATGTGTTTATTATCATCAATTTACAAATTAGACAAGTAAGGAGCTCAACAATCCTTAACAATTTTACAAGAAAATGTTAAGACGTAAATGATTGATTTAGTGTATATAAAAGACTATTTTAACAACCTTAACAAATTTTTAAGGGGTGTGAACCCCAAAAACAGGTTATAAGGTTTTTCTTATACTTCCAAAGGTTAACAAGGCAGAAATAAAATAATTGACAGGAAATATCCCGGTATTTTATCCGGTTTTGTTAAAAATAGTTAAATGAAGTTAAATTTTGTACTGCCGCATGTCTTACCGCCTAAAAATAGTTTTTCCATATTTATTTGACATTCAGTGGTATAAAAATCAATAAAAAACCCTGACAGGATCAGAATAGAATTCTTAACTAAATGGAATATTATCTCTCTGTTTTTTTTACGGTATTTTATTAAATCCTTCGTGTTTTACCACCCATTGCCCATTGTCAGGAAAACCGGGAGTATCACCAGAAGAACCATCCCATCCGGCGGTCATCATTGCAACAGCAGTAAGCAGACCACCGTTGGAGGGGAAATAAGGGAACGGACCACCAGTAGCCAAACCATGTTCATCGAATTGAAATCCTTTGTACGGATTCAGCAGCATGTCAATCGCCTTATCAGGATTGCCCGTGCGGGCGCAAGCCATGGCCAACATCGGAAAATCCCATCCCCACGTACGGTTAAAATTCCATGTCGCAAGAACCTTGTTGAGCGTGCGGGTGAATGTAGCTGTATTCACTCCATCGCCGGGCAACATACCAAAGACGCCTATTAAACCGGGATGTTCCCATGCATATTTTGTCCACATGTCAGGAATCCCTTCATAAGTGACATATACATTATCTTCGGTGGGGAGCGGAGCCAACCGGTTTAATACATCGTCCCATTTTGTGTCGCGCGATAAAGCCAACCGCTCTTTCCAGATTTGAGCAGTTCGTAATCCAAACATCCAGTACCCAAGTTCAAAAGCAGGATTGGAAGTGATCTTCGGATCAGTATTTTCCGAAACAATATAGACGGGAGGGCCAAGTACGTAACGACCGGTTGTTTTATCGAAAAAAGCATAGTCGGCCATAAATTCAGCAGTTTCGAAAACCACATCTTTCCATTTGTCGAGCGTAGCCCGTGTGGGGTGCAACCGGTAATCCAATTCTGCAAAATAGATGGGATGCGGCTGTTGCCAGATGAGCGTGGCATGGATACGGTGCGGCCAATCGCGGTCGATGTTACCGGTACATTTGGGCCAACGGGCTCCTTTATATCCCTGTTTCTTTGCCCGATCAATAGAGGTGGGCAGGAAATCGGGATAGACGTGTAGACTTTTTTCTAATAACGACCACCTGTTCCATAGGGCATAATGTACGCCATGCCACCAGATCATCTCGAAATGGAAACGCCCGAACCATTCGTTATTGACCAATCCGCTTTCTTGTGGCGGCCAATTTCCGGCTTCGTTGACTTTCATCAGATATTGCGAAAGGACAATCCGTCGTTCCAGTTCTTTCCATCGCGCGTCCTTGCTTGCCGACAAATCTATGGCTGCTCCTGACTCCCAATATTCTTTCCATCCTTTGATAGACGATTCAATGCATTCGGCGGTAGTTAGCCGGACAGGTGTTTCGCTTTCCCGGGAAAAAGCGCATACAAATTCCAATTTCTCTTCCTTTCCCGGGACAAGACGAAAGAAATGAGGAGTATCTTCCGGCAATAAACGCGCGTTTGTAGACCAACTTACTGAGACGTTGTAACGGGTATCGTCCATTTCTCTTTTTAATACTGTAACCTGGTCATCGGAACGGGCTATGGTAGTGCTGTGCTTTTCAGGATATTCGAAAGTGTATACCGCTTGTTGTGATCGGTCCGGGTAAGGAAAAGAAATCTCAACTTCAATCAATCCTTTTTGCAGCAAAGGCGATTCTACCGTCACAGCAATAGCATCCAAATTGGCGTGGCATACTGTAGTCACGACGACAGGAGTTTGGTCCAGTTCGAATTTACTCTTGATGACGCCTGTCCACATGTCTATTTCTTGTGTAGTATTTTTCAAATCATCCAATGTCGCTGGTGTTCCATCTTTCTTTTTTAGGATAAACCCGATACGTCCCAGGTTGAAACGGTGGGGATTACCGGCTAACCATGCCGAAAGTTCGGCTTGTTGGTCATTTCCTATATAATATTGAACCGGACGACCGTGTGTGTCCCAGGTTTGTCCTTTAAAGTCGGTAACTTCGAGACCTTCAGGCATCGGAAAACTGTGCCAGCTCCAATGCGACATGGTATAATGCTGTACGAATGTTTGTAAGCCAGTGATGTCAACACCAAATGCAAATTCCCCATTACCCACTTGCGCAGGGCTTTGTGGATTATTTTCTGTAGTTACAACTTTGTGCCGGTCAACTACGGATTTGCGATTTATTTTTTGATTTTGTGGCGAAGTACAACCGATACACCCCAACAAAGCCAAACAAAGACATGATAATTTGATTCTCATATGATGATTTTTATGCAAATGTAGTGTACTTGCTGATTTTTGCAACAGAATTTGATATTTGTATCGCCATAGTTTGTCCCTGAACATTAGCCATTGCGGAGGGAACGGCTAAATCCGCAAAAGCGTGAACGACCTCCTCGACCCCGACCGCGAGAACTTATGCGATTACCACCAAACTTGAGCCCTAATTACTCAAGGCATTCGTAGTGAGCATACTATTGATGCTCGTAGAGCATCTGCTATTGTAATTGCGATATACTCCCTCATATAACTAACCTCGTAGAGGTTACACAATAAACATCAATCGAAAAACTCAAATAAATACCGTTCATCATACTCAATCTGAAACTTTTCGAGAAACGAAAGATATTCTTCTCTAAATGTCTTCTTCTGATGGTGAAGCTCTTGATTCAAAACATAGTTATAAACATTATCCAAATGCGAACGGCTATAAGAAAATGCACCGTATCCATCCTGCCATTCGAATTTGGAAGAGCACAAATGTTCGGAATTGATCAGTAGGGATGTCGCGCGTTTGATGTCTCTAACCGTATCCGAAACGGAAATATTGGGATTCATGCCGAATAAAATATGAACATGATCAGATATGATGTTAACTGCTATTGATTTGTGTTTCTTCTCGTTGAGTATCCCCGATATGTAAGAAAAAAACGTGGACATATATTTTGATGCAGAAGGGCTTGGCGATGTTTGGTGGCAAAAACCAATTGAATGTACAATTGTGTGTATGATCCGGGGTTGGCCATAAGTCTTTCGGTTTAATCAAATTTGTTATTTGACAAAAATAGCAAACAAATGTGTAATTTGCGGTGCAACCTCTACGAGGTTTCGGAAAGTTTGCGTTTGCAATCAAATTCCACAATAGTAAAGAACCTCTACGAGGTAAAATTGCAACACACCGATGATTGCAAAATATTCGCCTTTTTGCCGTCTTTCCCCGTTTCTGCATGTTCACCCCCGCTGCATTTAAAATGGCAAAATCAACATAGGGTAGTGTCGATGTTGTCTTCAAATACAAGATATTACCACCACGTCTGCCCGAATGAATTCGGGTAGGCCATTCAAGTCATTCAGGTGGGCAAGGTGCATAAAACCAGGCTTAAATAGATTTAAAAAATGTCGAATATATCTTATAGAGTGCTTAAATGCACAAATACAACCTGGTGGATTCATGTAAGAAAACTCGGAAATGAACTTTTATCAGCTATATTTGTATAAATCTTTGTATTTCGAAAAATAAAAAAATTAATTTTGTCGTTTGTTTTGTAACTTCTTTACCCTGTCGTTCGTATATAACTTTAAAGTATAGATGAACAACAGTAATTTGAAAGAAATGAAGATTACCCGGTTAATGGTGTTTTTGTTGGTTGTAGCGGGTTGCTTCTTGCCTGGAACAATGTTCGGAAAAAATTCTGATCATGAAATGAAGGCCATGGCACAAGTGCAAACCGATTCTATTGTAGCGCCTAATGTTTTCACGCCCAATGGTGATCAGATCAACGATCTATTTGAAGTTACTTCGAGCGACGGAAACCCGGTGTCATTAAGGGTATTTACCCGCGCAGGTGTATTGGTTTTCAGTATTGAAGCCAAGATTTGCCAATGGGACGGGTACTCTTCGTCGGGACAGGAAATGGCTAACGGGGTGTATTATTATACCGCGGAAGTTGTGGGTTCATCTCCGAAAATTACCAAAAAAGGGTTTGTGCACCTATACAGATAAAGTTTCATGCATCATCAACATTACACAGGATATCTCCAAAAAGAGCTTGATTTTTTAAAATTATTGATTGCCCGCTTTCACGAACAGGAAAAATTGTCGGGATTGGAAGTGGATATTGCCTTGGCAAAAGCACAGGATATATATGAACAACTCCTGAGATTGAAGTTGTTGCCTGACTCCACCCAACCTGGCAAACCAGAAAAGAAAACCGGTAAAAATGAAGAACCGGGATCTATTGTGACTGAAAAAAAGGGTTCTCCTGTAGTAGTATCTTCTCAGGAAGAAATTTTAAATGTTGCAATAGAACAAGAACCGGTTCCGGTAAAAGTCGAAAAAAAGGAAGAGGTTGTTTCTGTAAAAAAAGAAACGGAAGAGAAAATTCAGCCGGCTACAAACGAGGTGCACACACAACATACACCTGAGAAAAAACCGGTCAAAAAGGAAGGTATCCTGGCCGAAAAAATCCGTCCAACGACATATCATCCGATTAACGAAACCATTGTGCAGAACAAGTCGGTTGCCGATCTGTCGAGCCGTTTACAAACTACGCCCCTCAGCAGCATTGTTTCAGGAATCGGGTTGAATGACCGTTTCTTGTACATTCGAGAACTGTTTCAGGGAAATGCAGATATGTATAACGATACCGTCCGGCATTTAGATGCAGTCGCTTCGCTTCATGATGCGTTGGAATTTGTTGATCGTCATTTTGATTGGAACAAAGAGGATGAGACAACGCAAAAGTTTATCCATTTGGTACACCGCAGGCACGGAACTCATTAATAAAGACAATTGGCAATTGAAGACCAGTAATTGTCCCAATTTGCGATAACTATTTATATATGGGCAAGTTATTTATTGTGCCAACTCCCATAGGAAATTTGGGTGACATGACCTTCAGGGCTGTCGAGGTTTTGAAGCAGGTTGATTGCATCTTGGCCGAAGATACGCGTACAAGCAGTCATCTGCTACGGCATTTTGAAATCAACAAGCCAATGATTCCGCATCATAAATTTAATGAACACAAATCGCTTCGTCCGATTATTGACAAGCTAAAGGCAGGCCAAACGATGGCTTTGATTTCGGATGCCGGTACACCGTCTATTTCTGACCCCGGATTTTTAATTGTTCGTGAATGCATTGCCCAGGACATTGATGTGGAATGCCTTCCTGGCGCTACAGCTATGATTCCTGCATTGGTCAATTCTGGGTTTCCCAGCGACCGTTTTTGTTTCGAAGGTTTCCTCCCTGCAAAAAAAGGACGGCAAAAGCGTTGGGGAGAATTAACCGAAGAAACCCGGACCATTGTCTTGTACGAATCTCCGCATAAATTATTAAAAACCCTGCAAGAAATACAAACTTATTTCGGTCCGGACCGTCGGATATCGGTTTCGCGCGAACTATCAAAACTACATGAAGAAACCGTACGCGGTATTGTTGGTGAACAAATAGGGGAGTGGAACAACCGGGCAGCTATTAAAGGAGAAATTGTGATTGTGATCGAAGGAAAAACAAAATAACTTGACGACCGGAATATTCGATTGGTCATCATCTTCCTATTGTACCTGTAGAAACCTTACAATAACTATTTCAAAGTCATCGGCAGATAAGATGCCAGATAACGCCGAATTTATCCTCAACCGTCCCAAATAAAGGGCTGTAGAATGTGGAAGCGAGTTCCATATGTATCTTGCCGCCTGCTTTCAATTGATCGAAGGCTTTCCGCATTTCGTCCTGCGACGAAAACGGGACAGCAAGTGAAATCATGTTGCCGGGCGTGATTCCCTGAATAGTATCGCCGATCCAAACCTCCGTCCCGTTGATCGTCATTTCGGCGTGCATCACATAATTTTCGGTTTCTGGCGGAAAATGAGGCTTCATATTGGCTGGCATGTCTTTGTATAACATCACGTTCTTGTTCTGGATGTTGAACATAGTTTCGTAAAGAGCGATGGCTTCACCTGCTTTACCTGCAAAATTAATGAATGGAACAATCATGTTTTTTAATATTGGCTGTTAAAACTATTTGATATTGAGCTATTTGATACTTATTTTTGATTTGTCAATTTCCGGAAATCAAAACTTTAAATTGAAAATATCATTCAAATTATATCATTTGATATTCATTACAACAAAAAAGAAGCTGTTTTCGTACGAAAACAGCTTCTTTTCAATTTTTAACAAATTCGTTTATTGAACGATAGATTTGAATGTGCTATCTTCAAAATATTTTCCGAATTCAACATCTTTCTTAGCATTGGCCTTCAACGTAGCGCTCTTAGAGCAAGCGGTACGAAGATTTTCCATCATCAGGCCGGTATTTTGTGTGCGAGCGCCAACAACAGCTTTCAGGTAATAAACCAAAGCATCGTCGCTCTTCACTGAATTCAGGGTCGATAAAGCAGCGTCATTTTGCTTAGCCAACAACTTAGCTAAAGCGGCGTTTACTTCTACTTGGTTGCCAAAATAACTGATGGCTTCGCTGTATTTACCTTGGATGATTTTGATTGTTCCCAGGTTATATTTTACGTCATCTGTTGAACCGGCTGAGGTTAATAATTCTTCGGCAGCAGAGGTATTACCTTCACGCAAAGCAACAACAGCCAGATTATTTTTTACAAAGTCATTGTTATCGATGCTCTTGGCATCATTCAAAGCAGTTTTAGCTTCGCTGGTACGGCCAAGATTCAGATAAGCAACACCCAGATTGTTCTTTGTACGGAAATCACTCGGATAGTAACGAGCAGCAGCCTGATAAATAGACAGCTTCCTGTTAGGATCTTGGGTAAGTGTTCCTGCGTAAAGAACTTCTTCTAATTTCAATTTGCTGGCATCCCGGTCAAATTGAGCATTGATTTCTTGATCTGACAAACCGATGATTTCAACGTTAACCGTCATTTTCGAACGACGCAGTTGGGGAAGAATTTTCACCTTGATTTCATCAAATGCTGCAGCAAGATTATGAATTTCACGATCACGTACTTCAGGATCAGAATACATTGACAACACGCGGAGTACCAGTTGTTTGTCAGCGATATTTGATTCTTCCATCAATTTTTTGAAACCGTCCCAATCTTCAGGAGTAACAACAACTTTCAACAAATCAGATTTAACAACATCTTCAACTTTGGCAGCTTTGAAATTTTTGGAAAAGAAATCTTTACCGGTTTTTTCACGAGCGTTTGAAAGTTTTTCGTTCAATGCATAAGGACCATCGGGTGAAGCGTAGGCTGACAATTGTGTGCCTGTAAATTGAATTCTTTCATTTTCCTTTGCTGCTTTAACGGCATCGGTAAATTCTTTGATCTCCGGCTTTTTGGTTTCGCTTGTGCGAACATCCGATTGTTGGATTAAATATTTGACATCGGCTTCATACTTATCGGGAGTGATGCGGACATATTTATCGGGAGCATACGTTGCTTTACCATTCTTTTCTACCAAAAGGCAAGTAGTAATGATACCATCGGCCAATTTGTAGGGGTCAAAATCAAGCGATTTTGATCCTTTGGAAGCAGCAGCCCTCAGCATCAGTTGCGAAACCTGAAATTCGGGTTTATAAGCAACCTTTGACGAATAACTGAAAGATCCACCGTCATACTTGATCACCTTGTTGTTTTCTTTCACCGATTCTCCCTGTACTTTATATGTATCATAAGCCAACTCGTTACTTCCGCTGACCAACACCGGCGTGAGTGACATAACAACATTTTTGTTGAAGTACTTGGCGGGATATGAACCATTAACAGACACGGCAACCTCATCACCCACCAATTCGAGTACAGGAGGATTCACAGTGTACTTAACCTGATCGGCATCCTTTTTCATTTTTTTCAAAGGATTACAACCACTGAATACAATGCCTACAACTAATGCAGACACTAAAATCAAATTATTCCTTTTCATAGTTACTTGATTATTTGTTTTTAAGATTAAATTTTCGATTTGATACCTAAACTATAATTACGCAAATTTACGGATTATTTTTTCAAAACAAAGTTTCGGTTCATTAAAAAAACAAAAAATAGAACATTTTTTTTTTTTGAAATGAATAAACCCTGATTAAATTATTAATTAAATCATTGCCCAACAATTAAATATAACAATTCTAATTTCCAGGCAAATCATACAAATAATATTGAAGAATCTACACTTCACTTTATTTAACAGCTCTTTTAAGAATTTGTTTGAGAAAATGGACAATTCTATCTGTATTAATTTTAATGGATGTATTCTGCCTTGGATGCATCTAATCGTAACATAATGAATAGCAGAATTGTAAAAGCCCAAAGTGATGACCCGCCATAGCTAAAAAACGGTAATGGGATTCCAATCACTGGCAACAGGCCGATAGTCATACCTATATTTATGGTAACATGTAAAAACAAGATGCTTATTACGCAATAAGAATACACCCGGCTGAAAACAGAGCGCTGGCGCTCGGCAATGAAAAGCAGTCTCAATAATAGTGCAACAAAAAGGATCACGATTACTGATGTTCCTACAAATCCCCATTCCTCGCCCACCGTACAAAAAATAAAGTCGGTACTCTGTTCCGGTACAAAATTATATTTGGTCTGTGTCCCCTGTAAAAAGCCTTTTCCAGCCCATCCACCTGAACCAATCGCAATTTTGGACTGATTGACGTTATATTCGATACCCAACGGGTCGGATTCCATCCCGAGCATAACATGGATACGTTGCTGCTGGTGTTCGCTAAGCACCTGGTCAAACACAAAATCGACCGAAAATGTAAACAACAAGGCGCTGATAATAAACAAAGTGAGTGTTCGCACTAAAGGTAACCGGCGAACTACCGACAGAATGAGAAAAAATAACGAAACCGGTAATGCAGCTCCCAGAAGTACTTCATGAATTTCAAAACGATTCCCCAACAAAAAATTGATCAGCCAGAGGATACCAAATACAGCAAGGAAAAGTCCGGTACCTTTGAAAAAGTCCTTGGTCCGTTTGCTCATCATCCAGTAAGCAACAAAACCGATCAGTATCAATCCGGCGGCAAGGTACACTTGGGCATCCTGCATGACTAATGAAAGGATAAATAATGCCACTGCAAGAAAACCGAACAATAAAATGCTCTGCGGTAAGCCTTCACGATACAGGACTATGAAAAATGCAAGATAGACCAAGCAAGATCCGGTATCGGGTTGCAAAATAATAAGCATCGGCGGAAGGAAAATCAATGCTCCCAATGTGAGGATGGTCTTAAATCGCATTAATTTACCGGTATAGTTACCCAGATATTTTGCCAAAGCAAGACTGGTGGCAATTTTTGCAAATTCAGAAGGTTGTATCTGTATGCTTCCTATCACAAACCACGATTTGGCGCCATTGACTTCGCGCCCTATCACGAGAACTGCCGCCAATGAAAGAATGCAAAAAATATAAATAGGATAGGCAAACGATGTATAGAAACGGGTATCGAGCAGGCAGGTAATCACAGCCAGCACAATGGCCGCGATAATCCACATCATCTGCTTCCCGTAGCGTTGCGAGTAGGAAAATATGCTGGCATGCTGGTCGTCAAAAACAGCTGCATAGATATTGAACCATCCCATCATCACTAAG
This sequence comes from Bacteroidales bacterium, assembly GCA_031551645.1. Lineage (GTDB taxonomy): Bacteria > Bacteroidota > Bacteroidia > Bacteroidales > UBA4181 > JAIRLS01. The sequence goes on from JAVBNI010000172.1 coordinate 21,118, forward strand.
ATGAAATACAAACCAATGGCAATCCAATCGAGACTGCTGACTGTATTAGTGTACCGCCTCACGATTATTGTATAGGTTAAAATTCAACATCCGTTCTTCCAAAAACGGACGGGTGGTAGTGCCCGTCAGGTATTTTTCTATCATCAGCGAAGCTACAGGGGCCGCCCAGGTTGCCCCGAAACCGACATTTTCGACGTATACGGCAACAGCAATCTTAGGATTATCTTTTGGCGCGAATGACATGAATGTGGCATTGTGTTTACCATGCGGATTTTGTGCCGTACCGGTTTTGCCACACATATCAATTCCGGGAATAGCCACAGCGCGCGCCGTGCCACCAGGACCCGTGGTCGCATAAAACATACCTTCCTTGATGATGGCAAAGTGCGAAGTATCTACGGCTGTATAATTTTTCCGTGCATATTGTTCGGGAATAGTATCCTGGCCATTAACCTGTTTGATCAGGTGGGGCGTGTGGAAATAACCGCCATTAGCTATCAGTGCGGCGAAATTAGCCATTTGCAGTACTGTATTGCCCATTTCGGCCTGACCGATAGACAAAGAGACAATAGTCAATGATTTCCATCCGCCATATCTGAAAAGGCTTCTGTCATAGTATCCGGCAGATGGAACATTTCCATTTAATTCTTGGGGCAGGTCAACCCCTAATTTTTGCCCAAATCCGAACGTTAGAATATCTTTACGCCACGCCTCATAATTCTCTTTTACCGAGCCGTGTTTTTGATTGTCCAGGATGGCCCGGAAAACATTGGCAAAGTATGCGTTGCACGAATTCCCTATAGCTTGTGGCAGATTCAGGGGCGAGGCATGGTAATGACATCCCATGTGGAACGATCCCACGTTATATCCTCCGGCGCAACCATACAGGGTATTCGGTGTCAGGGTTCCCTCCTGCAGACCCACTAATCCCTGGGCCACCTTGAATGTTGAACCTGGTGGATATGGCGCCATTACTGAGCGATCAAATAACGAATTACATGGTTCATTTGCCAGTTTCTTATAATTTTCCGAACGGACACGTCCTACAAGCAATGACGGATCATAATTAGGAACTGATACCATGGCCAGAATTTCACCCGTAGAAGGCTCGATAGCGACAACAGCGCCCCGCACCTTGGCCATCAACTTTTCGGCATATTCCTGTAAATCGGCATCAATGGAAAGCGTGAGATTGGAGCCTACAACAGCCATGGTGTCCAATTCGCCGTTGCGGAATGCCCCTACTACGCGGTTGTGTACGTCCACCAATTGAATATTAACGCCTTTCCGGCCACGCAGTATCTTTTCGTAAAACCGTTCCACCCCGCTTTTACCAATATAGTCGCCCATCTTGCAGTAGCTATCTTTTTTGATATCAGATGAATCCACTTCGGTGACATAACCCAGCAGGTGAGGCGCCATGGGGCGTTCATAACTGCGGAGGGTACGCGCCTGGACAAAAAAACCGGGAAATTTGTATAGCCTTTCCTGTAAAACAGCATATGTTTCGGCCGACATTTGCCTGAGAAACTCTGATGGCTTGTATGGTGAATAACCTTTTGTAGAACTTCGTAGCTTTTGGAATGTTGCTTTTACTTCAGCCTTTGTCATCCCGAGAATTTGTGCAAACTCAGTAGTATCGAACGGACGTACTTGCCGGGAGACCATCATTAAATCGTAAGCAGCTTTGTTGTTAACGATTATTTTCCCGTTTCGGTCGAGTATCAGGCCGCGTGCCGGATATTGCGTTAAGTGACGTTGCGAATTATTATCGGCGCTCACCTTGTACGACACGTCCACCACCTGGAGAAAAAACAGGCGGACCAGCAAAGCCAGGCCTACAAGGACAATACATATGCCAATAATATATTTCCGTACATCGTATTGATTCATTTGGGACGCATCGTGAGGAATTGACAAATGAGGATCAACAATATGGTAAAAACGCTGCTTGCCAAAGCACGCAGGGTAGCATACGGAAGGTCACCGAAACTGAACGATTCGATCCAGAAAAGAACGAGATGATGCGCCAATACCAGGATCGTAATATATTTCATGAACCAGGGAAATCCGAGCGATGATATGGTCGGTTGCATGCCCGACTCGTAACCGTCATGCGGCGCTATGAATCGCAGGAGGTGAAACCTGAAATAAGCCATGAACACTGTTGCTATGGTATGATATCCTATAGTGGCGGATGAAATGTCGATAACCAAACCCATGGCAAAAGCCGACACGAGCAATAACCAACCCGGCGTTTCGAAAGGCAGCCAAAGTACAAAGAGAACATACAGGTAGGGATTGACAAAACCGCTGAACTGTATATTGTTCAGGACGAACAGTTGTAGGAATACCAACAGTACAAAGCGAAATATATTGATAAGAATTTCCCTGATCATTCCTGAACTGATATTTGTTGTTCGAGGGTTTGACGTTCGTTTTTCATCTCATCCTTAACAGCCGTAACACGGTATAGTTTACGAAAATCGGTGGACAACAAAACCTTAATCGTATAAAAACTACCATCTTTCTGTTCTACCTTTTCCACGATTCCCACCGGGATACCTTCCGGGAAACTGTCGGAATAACCTGAAACCACCAATGTGTCACCCACTGAGACAGAAGCATGTAAGGGGATTTCGTTTAGTACGGCATGGCGGTACGATCGACCGTCCCAAGTGAGCGATCCGTAGATATTGTTTTTTTTGAATTTGGTACTGACCCTGAAATTCCGATTGATCACAGGTAGGACGGTAGTGAAATGTTCGGATACCCCATTAACAATACCGACAATTCCGTCGGGACATATCACTGCCATATCCATTTCTATACCTTGCTTCCTTCCCTTGTCCAGTGTAATATAATTGTACTGTTTATTTACCGTACTGTTGATAACCGTAGCTGTGGTGTACGTGTACCGCTTAAGACTGAATGGATTGACAACACTTACTTTTGTCGTATCAGGATCATAATATGTATCGGGAAGTTGATTACGTAATTCCATATTTTCCTCCAGCAATTGCTGGTTGATTTCCCTTAAATGGAGATAGTCGCGCCAATTGCTGATCCCTTCGTATATATTACCCGAAATGGAATTGGTCGCATTTACAAAAGAAATACGCTGTATGTAATTGTTTTGAACCAGTAAGAACACAGCGATCCCTTCCAATAGGAGAAAAAGAAAAAACAAATGATGCTTCTGGAAAAAACGAATGAGTGTATACATCTGACCAACAGATCATGACCAATCAATAATGGATAATGACCAAGATAATTGTCAATCACCCAATGCTAATCGTCAATGGATTACCTCATCAGGAATGAAAACTTATCGACATTTTTCAAAGCGATACCTGTTCCGCGGGCAACAGCACGCAAAGGGTCTTCGGCTACCTTGAACGGGATATTGATTTTATCGGTCAATCGTTTGTCCAATCCCCGCAACAAAGCGCCTCCACCGGCCAGGTATATCCCGTGGTTAACGATATCGGCATACAGTTCAGGCGGTGTTTGTTCCAATACATCCAGAATAGCGGTTTCAATACGTGAAATGGACTTATCAAGGCAATGAGATATTTCCTGGAACGAAACAGGCACTTCTACCGGGAGGGCAGTCATCAGATTGGGGCCGCGAACAATGAAATCTGCTGGCGGTTCATCCAGGTCGGGTAATACAGATCCCACCTGTATCTTGATTTCTTCGGCAGTACGTTCGCCGATACGGATGTTATGCTGTTGACGCATGTAATCTTGTATATCAGCAGTGAATATATCGCCTGCCACTGTAATGGAACGGTTACAGACAATGCCACCCAGAGCGATCACGGCAATCTCGGAAGTACCTCCTCCTATATCAACCACCATATTACCTTCGGGCGCGGTTACATCAATACCGATACCAATAGCTGCCGCCATCGGTTCGTAAATCATGTACACGTCACGACCGCCCGAATGTTCGGCAGAGTCGCGTACCGCACGTACTTCCACTTCGGTACTTCCCGACGGGATACATACAACCATGCGGATAGATGGCGTAAACCAGCGGCCACGGGTGGGGATCATCTTGATCATCCCCTTGATCATCTGTTCGGCAGCGTTAAAGTCGGCAATCACACCGTCGCGTAACGGACGGATGGTTTTGATGTTTTCATGTGTCTTGCCATGCATCTGACGCGCTTTTTCGCCTATGGCAACCAGTTTTCCCGAAACACGGTCAACTGCCACAATCGAAGGCTCGTCAACAACTACTTTATCGCCATGTATGATGATGGTATTGGCTGTGCCAAGGTCCATCGCTATCTCTTGCGTAAACGAAAATAACCCCATTCTTATTCTTGTTTTCGAGTTTTTTTATTTGATGTGTTGAAATTCGGATTTTACCACATTCAGGTTCAACCACGAAATTTCATATAATTATCTTAATGTTTGAAATGTCTTATTCCTGTCGTTACCATTGCTATACGTTGCCGGTTGCAACAATCGATGGACTCGTTGTCGCGCATCGAACCGCCAGGCTGCACAATCGCATGTACGCCGGCTTCACCGGCCAGTTCGACACAGTCGGGGAATGGAAAATACGCATCACTGGCCATCACCGATCCTTTCAGATCGAAATTGAAATTTCTTGCTTTTTCAATGGCATGTTTCAATGCATCTACACGCGATGTTTGGCCTACACCGCTTGCCAGCAATTGTTTCCCTTTTGCCAGCACAATGGAATTTGACTTACTGTGTTTTACAATTTTGTTGGCAAATACCAAATCGGTTAATTCTTCTTCGGTAGGCAGGACAACAGTCACAGTGGCCATATTTTCAACTGTTTCTGTGGCATTATCTTTATCCTGTGCCACCACGCCATTCAATATCGAACGGAACTGTTCGCGTGGCAACCTGGCTTCTTTTTGCAAGAGAAGTATTCTATTTTTCTTGGCTTCCAATAATTCCAGCGCTTTGGGAGCAAAGCCGGGAGCAATCAGTACCTCGTAGAAAATCGTATCAATTTCGCGTGCCGTTTCTTCATCGATCGGACGGTTGGCAATCAGCACACCTCCGAAAGCCGAAACAGGATCGCCTGCCAAAGCTTTTTTCCAAGCATCGAGCAAAGAAGCTGACGAAGCCAATCCACATGCATTGTTGTGTTTCAGGATGGCAAAAGTAGGCTCGTCAAATTCGGCAATCAGGCCCACTGCTGCGTCGATGTCCAGCAAGTTGTTGTATGAAATTTCTTTTCCATGCAGTTTTTCGAACATCGCATCGAAATTGCCGAAAAACAAACCTTTTTGGTGTGGGTTTTCGCCATAACGGAGCGCCATTCCTTCTGAAAAACTCTGCTTGAAGACGGGCTCACCCATTTCTTGGTTGAAATAATTGAAAATAGCCGTGTCGTAGTGCGACGAGGCATTAAAAGCGGCTGCTGCAAATTTACGACGGTCTTCGATACTTGTTTCACCCTGTTTTTGGTTCAAGAGATCCAACAACATCGCATACTCACGTTTCGATGGCACAATCACTACATCCTTGTAGTTTTTGGCTGCCGCACGTATCAGGGAGATACCGCCAATATCAATTTTTTCGATTACAGATGCTTCGGCAGCTCCGGAAGCAACAGTTTCCTCGAATGGATACAGGTCGACAATTACCAGGTCGATATCGGGAACACCGTATTGGGCAGCTTCGCTACGGTCGGAGGATTCGTCGCGACGATACAAGATACCACCGAATATTTTCGGATGCAGCGTCTTTACCCGCCCGCCAAAAATCGACGGATAATCAGTAAGCGACTCAACGGAAGTTACCGGAACTCCCAATTCTTCAATAAAACTTTTGGTTCCGCCTGTAGAGTATATTTTGACTTGCAATTCATTTAATTTCTTGATAATTGCATCGAGATGATCTTTATGATAGACTGAAATCAGTGCTGACTTAATTCTCTTTGGTTCACCCATTTTAATTGATTGCTTTTATAAGCCCGCAAAGGTATTAAATTTCCGTATAACATTTTCAGAAAAAATTGAGAAATTATTAACGTTTTTTATTTTAAAGGGGGTATTTGATAGGGCAAACGCACGAAATTCTTAGCTTTGCAGCATGAAATCGTTTCAGGAGTACTTGTCAAGTGTAGAAGACTTTCGTATAGAGAAGAAATGTTTGCATAAATTATCCGACATTTTATTTATAGGATTATTGACCTATC
>JAVBNI010000042.1:0-7415 GCA_031551645.1 Bacteroidales bacterium
ATCCCATCAAAATCAAACAAATTGTATGAATATTAAATGCTTAGACCTGCTTTATCTGAATGGTGTGTTGCAACCAACCCTCAGCAGTCTTTCAAAAATTGCACAAGAAACCCTTGTAATTGATAATTTATCAGACCTTGAATTTTATGAAATTGTGAGGTTGCCGATAGTTCAATTAACATTCCAAAGAAAGCATCAGGATGGAAGGTGGACAGGTTTGCTACTGGAATTTTTTTCCTTTATCTGTTTTCGTGAACAGTTGTTCCTTTACTTGATTATTGCAGATAAAAAGCTTGGGATTGAAAAAAAGGAATGAATGAAGTTAAATGTCAAATTCACATGTCAAAAACAAAAAAGCCTCGCGATGAAACTCGTAAGGCTTTGATTTTCTTGCTCCCCAGCTAGGACTTGAACCTAGGACCCCCTGATTAACAGTCAGGTGCTCTGACCAACTGAGCTACTGAGGAAGATTTATCTGCACTTTCTTTTAAAAGCGGTGCAAAGGTAATGGGTTATTCTAAATCTGCAAATAAAATTATTTGAAAATTTAACTTTTCTGGAAATATTTTCTTCGCCAAGTATATTTATTAGTTTGATAAAGTATATTTTACACTGTCACCAATTTTCAATTCTTCCGGATTAATTTAATTTCCGATCTGTGCAGTTCAACACCACCATCTTACATGCGTTACTATTTCCTTGCGAACACGATTTTTGAAAATATTTGCATGCCGAACTTCTGTCCTCATTCCGATAATAGGCCATTCCGATGTTGTAAGTTATTACCGAATTGTTAGGACTCAAAATCTCGGCCTTTTTAAAATCATCAATAGCTTCTGTGTATTGATATTGTGCATATCTGATGTTACCCCGGGCAATAAATGCAGCAGGATTATTGGGATCGGCTGCTATGGCTTTAGAGAAATCCTGGATAGCCGGCTCGTAATTGATAAGCGCTTCATTGGCCAACCCTCTGTTCAGATAAACCAAAAAGGGATTCCATTTAGCATTGACAGATAAAGACTTGTCATAACCTTCAATGGCTTGCTTCGGCTTTCCCCGTTGAAAATCCAACTGGCCTTGTGTGAAGTACAGTTCAGCATTGTTCGGAAACATTTTGATGGCATCGTCTATTACTCGCGTCGCATCCCTATAGTTTTGCATTCCCATGTATGCGCGAGTTTTACCGACGTAAGCCTCTTCCATCCGTGCATTGGACGAAATGGCTGCATTGTATTCCTCCAGTGCCTTGTCGTATTCTTTCGTGCCTGCATACAAGACTTCGGCTTTTGCATAATGCGCCCAGGCAGAAGTATTATCCACCGAAAGCGCTTTATCGGCATCCTGTACTCCCTGGTCGTACTTGCCCGATGCTGTGTAAGCTAACGAACGTACTCCCAGTACCGATGGATCATTGGGAGAATTGGCCAATAAAGAATTACATGCATCTATGGCTGCAACATAATTTTTCTGTTTCAGGTATTGAAGCGCATTGTCAAGTGTTTGTGCATCCACTTGAACCAACATGAATATAAAAAGTAATATTCCGACAAAAATCTTCATCTGTATGATTGTTATTATTAATAATATAAAATATTATGTATCTTATTGATATGCATCCTCATTCTGATTAACCAACAAACGTCAAGAATATTAACGAGATTAACTGTTAATTGTTTATGACGAATTATTCTCCAATAATCTTTACCAATACCCTTTTTCGTCGCTTTCCATCAAATTCTCCGTAAAAGATCTGTTCCCATGGGCCAAAATCCAGATCGCCATTCGTAACAGCAACTACCACTTCGCGGCCCATTACCGAACGTTTCAGGTGAGCGTCGGCATTATCCTCGTATGTATTATGACGGTATTGGTTATGCGGCTTTTCGGGTGCGAGTTTTTCGAGCCAAACTTCCATATCGTGATGCAAGCCGCTTTCATCATCATTGATAAAAACACTGGCGGTGATATGCATTGCATTGACCAATGCAATCCCTTCCTTTATACCACTTTCAGCCAAACATTCCCTGATAATCGGTGTAATATTTATGAACTCGCGCCGAGATGTAGTGTTAAACCACAATTCTTTCCTGTAACTCTTCATTTTTAGTGCTTTTCAGAGGTAGATTTCAAATAGAAATTGAATAGACGGTCACCAATTTGAATATTAAACCGTTACCAATGTCCCAACATTTTCGCCACGTAATACCCGGCTCAGTTCACCTTCCTTGTTCATATCAAACACAATGATCGGCATATTGTTTTCTTTGCACATAGTGAACGATGTCATATCCATTACTTTGAGATTTCGGCTGTATGCTTCGTCAAATGTAATGGTATCGAATTTAACAGCTGTAGGATCTTTTTCAGGATCGGCAGTATATACGCCATCGACACGCGTTCCCTTCAGTAATACTTCGGCTTCCATCTCAACGGCGCGCAAGGCTGACGCGGTATCAGTCGTAAAATAAGGGTTACCTGTCCCGCCACTGAATATCACCACTTCGCCCTGGTCAAGAGCTTCCATCACACGAGGTTTACTATATCCCTCACCAATAGGTTCCATACGAATAGCCGTGAACAAGCGTGCTTTTACGCCCACACTTTCCAAAGCCGAATGAATTGCCAAACCATTAATTACCGTAGCCAACATGCCCATGTAGTCGCCTTTTACACGGTCAAAACCTTTGTCGACGCCTTTCAGTCCTCTAAAAATATTGCCTCCGCCAAATACAATACCCATCCGAACTCCTGTCGCTACAGCATCTTTGATCCGCTCGGCATATTCCAAAAGCCGGGTGGTGTCGATACCTGCAGGTTGGTCGGCCATTAGGGCTTCTCCGCTCAATTTCAATAATACACTTTTGTACTTTATCATTTTATCTTTTAAATTCAATCAAAAATAATTTTGCCACTCAACTGTTCATTGCTGGCCTTAAGCCAATACGTTCAAAATCATATTAACAATCCATCACATGTTTTTGAAACATGGACATAATCTATGTCTACGCATCCGGACTTTATTTTGTTTCAAAAATGACACAAAATCATCCGAAAATATTATTTCAACCATTTATCTAACCATCCGAAAAATTCGCGCTGCCAAAGCACGGCATTTTGAGGTTTTAGTATCCAATGTCCTTCATCGGGAAAAATCAACAACCGGCTCGGAATTCCTCGTAATTGCGCAGCGTTGAATGCCTGGAGGCCTTCAGTGTAAGGAACACGGAAATCCCTCGCGCCATGTATAACCATAATCGGGGCGTCCCATTTGTCGACCGAAAGATGGGGTGAAAAATTGTAACTTTTCGGACGTGGTTTTTGCCAATACGGGCCACCCAGGTCGAAATTCACAAACCAGTATTCCTCAGTAGCTCCATACTGACTTTCCAAATTGAACATACCACAATGGGCGATCAATGCTTTGAATCGTTTTTCATGATGTCCGGCCAGCCAGTAGACAGAATATCCGCCATAACTTGCACCAACGGCTCCCAAGTGTTCCGCATCGACAAAAGATTCGGCTTTAACAGCATCGATGGCGCTGAGATAATCGCGCATATTTTGCCCTCCGTAGTCGCCTGATATCTGCCGATTCCACTCCTGTCCGAAAGAAGGAACACCCCGGCGATTGGGTGCAACAATAATAAAACCGTTGGCTGCCATCAACTGAAGATTCCATCGGAATGAAAAAAACTGACTGACTGTGTTTTGCGGTCCTCCCTGGCAATAAAGCAACGCAGGATATTTCTTTTTGGGATCGAAATCGGGAGGATAAACCACCCAAACAAGCATATCCTTACCATCGGTTGTTTTCACCAGACGTTCTTCCACATTGCCCATCCGGACAGCATCATATACGTTTTTGTTGGTGAAAGTCAGCTGACGCTCGGCTCCCGTTTGCGGATCGACACAAAACAACTCGGCAGCCATGCTCAGGGACATTTTGCTGCAAACCAGTTCGTCACCGGCAGCCTGAATGCCTGTAATATCATGGCGTCCTTTGGTTACTGGCCGGATCGCTTTGGTGGTAACATCAACTATATAGACCTGATAGGTGGCGCGAACTCCGCTGATAAAACGGATGCTGCGGCTATCCGGTGTCCATATGAAATGTGCGGCATTGTTATCATACCTCGTCGTGAGGTCTTCCTTTTGTCCTGTCTTGAAGTCATAAACGATCAACCGTTCCTTATCCGATTCATAGCCTGGCGTTGCCATACTTTGGAAAGCTATCATATTTCCATCAGGCGAAAAAACAGGATATTTGTCATATCCAGGCATTCCGTCACTGATATTTTTGGTTGTCCCGTTCTCAATGTCGTAGACATAAATATCAGAATTGGTACTTTGGGCAAATTCCTTTCCCTTTAATTTTTTACAGGTATATGCGATGAATTTTCCATCGGGACTCCATGTTATTTCCTCGCTGTCGAAATATGGCGACATGGGAGCATCATAGGGTTCGCCTTCCATAATATCCCGGCCGGAATGGATCACGCCATTTTCAACATATCCTACCCAGATATGGCTTACGGTATAGTCTGTCCAATGATCCCAATGACGGTACATCAGGTCATCGGAAACAATGGCATTGGCTTGCGGCAGATCAGGATACAAGTCTTTGGGACTTTCTCCGGTCGGAACGTTTTTCAAATACATGACCCCGTTACCCCGCGGGCTATATTCAAAACCATTGATTCCCCCTTCGATATACGAAACCTGGCGTTTATCGGTACCGTTCAAATTCATATCCCATATTTGGACTTCTCCGGAAACGGAAGTTAAATAAGCAATTCTATCCCCGGAAGGATTCCAACGGGGATTGAAACAACTCTGGGAAACATCAGATGTCAAGCATAGCGGGTTTCCTCCGCTAATCGGAGTGATCCAGATAGTTGTCCTACCTTTGTTCTCACCCAAGCTATATCGCGATACAGTGTATATCACTTTCTCTCCGTTGGGCGAAACTTTATATTCTCCTACCCGACCAAACTTCCAAAGAATTTCGGGAGTTAGCTTTTTCCCGGCAATCTCCTGCTCGGTAAGCGGTTCCGGTTGTTCGGAAATAATTGCCGGTGAATTGTCCGACGCTTTTTGTTGACGAACACATCCATCATACAAGGTGATCAAAGTTACTGCAACAAAAACATATAATACCCGTTTCATACTAAATGATTTGAGGTAAAAGAGTTTATAAGAATGGTATCAACTGCAAAGATACATTTTCGTTTTTGATTTTTGACAGTTGCCCATGAATTGATAAGGCAACCGCATCAAAAATTTCATCCACGAATTACACGAATCTTCACTAATAAAATTTCAGCAAAGCTGAGAAATTTATTAGTGTTAATATAATGTTCGTGTTAATTCGTGTAATTCGTGGATGAAAAATAAACACGAATCATAAAATGTTAATACATTTTATTTTGATGCGAGTGCCCTGATGAATTGAAATCATCCGGTCATATTATATATCTTTGTGACATGTTGCATTCAAAAAACAAAAATCGTCATGAGGCTTTTATTAATCAGTAATTCGGCTAATCCCGGGGAAGCATATCTTGATTATCCCAAATTACAGATCAAGGATTTTATTGGTAAAACACCGGTAAACGCCGTTTTTATTCCTTATGCGGCTGTACGTTTTTCGTATGATGATTATGAGACAAAAGTCGAAAATCGTTTCTCAGAATTAGGACATCATGTGACCAGCATCCATCGGTTTACTGATCCGGTAAAAGCTGTGGAAGATGCCCAGGCAATTGTCGTAGGAGGCGGAAATACGTGGAGGTTAGTACAAATGCTTCACCAGAATAAGCTGATGGAACCAATTCGCCAAAAGGTTCTGGAGGGAACTCCCTATATTGGTTGGAGTGCCGGGAGCAATGTCGCTTGTCCCACTTTGCGTACCACCAACGATATGCCTATTGTTGATCCCGTTAGTTTTGAAACACTTGGATTAGTGCCGTTCCAAATTAACCCGCATTACACGGATGCACATCCCGAAGGTCATGGTGGCGAGACCCGTGAGGAACGAATCATGGAGTTTCTCGAAATCAATCCCGGGATTCATGTGGTCGGGCTTAGAGAATCGACTATGTTGCGGCTTGAGGGTCAAAAACTCACTCTGATAGGCTCCCGTGCCGCCCGGATTTTCAAAAAAGGGGAAGAACCAAGGGAATTGGATGCATTTGTTGATTTTTCGTTTTTGTTGTAATTTTTAATATTAAAATCCATGACATATATTTAATCCTGTTAATGAAAGTAATTATTGGATAAGATTTTAAATATTTTTGAATGTTAGTTGCTTATGATCTCCATTATTGTCGTTGCTGATCAAAATAATGCCATTGGTCTTAACAACAGATTACTCTGTCACTTGCCCAATGATTTGAAGTACTTCAAACGTATTACTTCGGGACATCCTGTGATTATGGGGCGCCACACATATGATTCTTTACCCGTCAAACCATTACCCGGCCGTAAAAATATTGTTGTCAGCAGATCATTGGCAGAAGCGCCTCCGGGATGTATTCTGGCGCCGTCAATTGATGAGGCTCTGAAGCAATGTAACGAAGAGGAGGAATGCTTTGTTATGGGTGGCGAACAGCTATACAGACAATTATTGTCGTATGCCCGAAAATTATATATTACCCGTATTGATCACCGGTTTGAAGCCGATGCTTATTTTCCTGTTATTGATCCGGAACAATGGTTTTTGGAATCATCCGAACCGCACGAAGTAGACGAAAAACATCTTTATCCATACACATTTGAAGTATACCGGAGAATATAGGCATGATGCCGGATATTTTCATTACATATTGCAAATCCTTCTCTCAACTTTTTAAATATTAACAAAATAGAAAATAGTTAATAAAAAATGTTTATCGGCCAACAGGAAGTATACCAAGTATTGGATGAATTATCCGTTTCTTTTGATTATTATGAACATCCGCCTACACCAACGGTTGAAGAAGCTCGGAAATACTGGACAGATCGGGAGGCAACTTATTGTAAGAACTTGTTTTTTCGGAACCATAAAGGTAACCGGCATTATCTGGTGGTTCTGGAATATTCGCAAGCGTTGGATATTCGCGACCTGGAGAAACGTTTAAAACAGGGAAAAATCAGCTTTGCTTCGGAACAACGCTTAGAAAAATATCTTGGATTGAAACCGGGTTCGGTATCTCCGCTTGGGCTAATCAATGATAAGGAACATCATGTGCATGTTTTCTTCGACAGAAAATTACAACAGGCGCAAAAAATATCTTTTCACCCGAATGATAACCGGGTCAGTCTTGTGATACCTGCAACCGGGTTTTGGCGATACATGAATTGGACCAATAATACTTATGAATTTATCCAGTTGTATGATGATTTGTAAAAGTATGTATGAAGAAATTTCATTA
>JAVBNI010000275.1:0-2519 GCA_031551645.1 Bacteroidales bacterium
TTTACTGAAGCGTTCCAGTTGCAGGAAATTAATCCTACCTTTGATGCAGGCAAACAGCCAAAGGGTGTGTGCTATAAAATGCTTGCGTGGCTTGCTCATCTCTGAAAATATTTTATTCGACAATGTGTTGTATATCAATAACATAAAATCATTTTTAACCTTGGCGATCATATCTTGAGGACCTTGTGGTAAAATCATCTAAGATAATGATTGTCAAGGTTTTATCCAAATTTCCATCAAGTTATTTTATTGATTATTAATAACTTATTGTATTTTTTAACGAACCATTGTATATAAGTATATAAGTATTTACCTGCTGGCCCATACGCGTGGGATTGTGCATGCTGTACGCGCCTGGTCGCGACAAGATGATTATGTCATTCTCCCGAAAAACATTTTTCCGTCGGGAGTATTGCACCTGGTGTTGTTCGACTCGAAACTGCGTCCCTTGAGCGAACGGTTGACTTTTATCCGCAACGACGACCAGGCAAAAGTCGATTACCGCCCGGACCAGGACAGCTATAGCCGGGTGACGCTCACCGGCGGGGACAATCGCCCGCTGCAGGGAAGTTTTTCGGTAGCTGTGACCGACGACCGCGAAGTACATGCGGATACCGGCAATCATATCCTGGCATCGTTGCTGCTGGCATCTGACCTGAAAGGAAACATCGAAAATCCTGCTTCTTACTTCCGCGACGACACCGATTCGGCATGGGCTTTGGAGCTGTTGATGCTGACACAGGGCTGGCGGCGCTACGATATTGCCGCCATCACCCGCAACGATCCTTTGTACCCGGCAGAAGCGCTCGAAATAGGCCCCGAAATATCGGGCGCTGTTAAAAGCCTGTTGACCGGGAAACCCGCCGAAGGAATCGAAGTTTCAGCAGCTTCCATGAAAGACGGCTGTTTCGTGCAAACCAGGACCGATGCCAACGGGACATTCCGCTTGGCCGTCTGCGAGTCGCCCGACAGCACCGCTTTCATTGTCCAGGCCACGCCGGCGAAAAGGCTGAAACAACTGGAACTTTTTATCGATGCGGAATCGTTTCCGGGGATAACGCTCCCTGCAACAGCGAAAGCAGTTGATAAAAAAACGATGGTGCAGTATACCGATAAAGCCGAGCAGCAATACACCCATGAGCATGGTATCCGGACAGTGAGTCTGAGCGAAGTGGTCATTACAGCCGACCGGAAACCAATACCCAAATTACCACATTACGAATGGGCGGATAATTCTCTAACCGAAGACCAATTGGAAAAAATGCCCGATACTGAAGCATTCAATTTGTTGAATCATCTTTCTGGCGTGAGCGCTGTGACTTATCCTCTCGGAGAAAAAGGAATTTACCTCCGAGGGAAAAAACCGCTGCTAATCGTTGATGAAATTCCAGTGCATGTCAGATATTTGGATCAGTTCCGCAAGAGCGACATAGCACAGATCGACGTACTTAAGAGTATCGGAAACATTGCCACATATGGATTGCAGGGTTCAAACGGTGTTATTGTCGTATATACCAAAAAAGGAGGCCGGAAACCATCCGAGAATCTGTTTGATATTAAGGTAGTCAATCCTTTGGGATATCAAAAACCTGTGGAATTTTACGCCCCGAAATACGATACCCCGCAAGACAGAGAAAGCGCCCTGCCCGACTTGCGGACAACCATCCACTGGCAACCGGATGTGAAAACAGATGAAACGGGAACGGCTTCGTTCGATTTCTATACGGCCGATTCCGGATCAATATACACTGTGATTATTGAAGGATTAACCACCGATGGAAAAATAATTTACCGGAAAGAAAACATCGTGGTTGGAGAATGAAACATCTGTTTATGAGAAGTTTTTGTCTGGGTACGGTTATGATTTTTCAAATAAAATAGGCGTTTTATTTGATGCAAAATGTTGTTTTAATACAATTTACAAAATAGTATCACAATAAAAACATGTTGGTGTAAAATAAATACACCCAAAAGTTAATATCCAACGGGTTTATCTTTTCTGTTGACGCGATTGATCTACGGACACGTAAGTATTTTCATGGCCAGCGGATAATAATCTGGAGTCCTCCTGAACGACGTAATATTGAGACATAACACTGCATTTTCTATGCTTTTGTGTAGTTTGAGAAGGGGTTAGGTCGGAACATTATCAATGGGGCTATCAGTTATTGAATAAACCTGTAATATTTAGATAAAAGATGCCCTACTCAACCACTATGGACTAAAAGTCCATAGTGGTTGAGTTCGCCTCTGTGCAACGAATTCCATGTACATTCCATCCTGCAAGCCAAATCTAAAACCTGTACTTCATCCCCAGGCTCACAGACTGTGTTTCGTAATAGTTTTCGTACACAGCCCGGAAACCATCATTGTATATATCTTCCCTGATACCCATGGTATTGAAAATATCGGTCATCGACACTGCCAGTTCGAGCCTTCCCTGCCCGAATGGCTGTTTGAAATCGAAATTAACCCCGCCAAATCCGTATCGCTTCCCTTGCGGGATATTACGCGGAGCG
>JAVBNI010000064.1:0-21824 GCA_031551645.1 Bacteroidales bacterium
TTTGAAGATTTTGCAGGAGAAAAGGACTGGAGCAATACGTTTGTCACCAAACTTCTTGCAACGCACAAAGGCAATTGTCATTCATTGCCGATGTTATACAAACTGATTGTCGAAGAAATGGGCGAACGGGCATGGTTATCCTTTGCCCCCAACCATTTATACATCAAACTTCACAATAAACAGGACGGCTGGTATAACACTGAACTTACCAGCGGTTATTTCCCTACTGACGGCTGGTTGACGGCGACGGGATATATCCATCTGGATGCTGTTCGTAACGGGGTTTACATGGATACCTTATCACAACAACAATCGGTTGCCATGTGTCTGATTGATTTAGCCGAAGGTTTTCAAAAGAAATTTGGTATTGATTTTAATCCGGATTTTGTTTTATCATGCTGCGAAACCGCATTGAAACATTATCCCAACTACGTAAATGCCCTATTGCTACAAGCCGAAACATTGATGAAAATATATCGCAAACAACCCGATAAGGACACTCCCGAAAACAAACAGCTTTTTGCCAAGTTGGAAGGAATGTATACACACATACATGAACTCGGTTACCGTAAAATGCCCGACAGGATGTACCTGGAGTGGCTTATGTCGCTGAACGGGCGAAAGGAATATCATAACCAAGGCGTGGGGAGTTTCAAAACTAATAGTAATTGAAATTTAATCAGCTAATGATATTGATGGTTCTAAAATCATAGAACATTGGAAAATCCCAAAGCAGTACATATTGGCATAATAGCAAAAAGGGAAACAATCACTTGCTTCCCTTTTTCATATTTTTTTGACAGACCATTTATTCTTTTCCTTCTTTCTCATATTTAGCAAGTTGCTTTTCTGCTATTAGTAATCGTTCATAAAGTTCTGAGAGCTTTTCAAGGGGATTATTATTAATGTTAGTGGTACTGTCAATAAATCCCGAACAGTGTTCAATTTTTTCTATTGTAATATGATTTTTCCCCAGTGCATCTAATGTTTTTTGCAGGTCTAATTCTTTTAAAACTTCGATTGAGACACCCAGAATATTTGCACTTTTCATTAATAAATCATCTTCAATTACTTTACGACGTTCAAGTTTGGTAACTCCGGATTGTGTCATACCTATTTCTTTAGCAAAAGCATCTTGTTTGATGTTTTTAGCAGTCCGAAAGAACCTGATATTTTCACCCTGATGTGGCATTGTTGCTTCCTTTACTTTTTCCATAGTCTGAAAACCAATTTTAATGCACAAAGTTAAGAAAAATGAGTTGTATAATATTCCTTATGGTCATTTATTTGCCTTGTCAAAGGTGAAAATATAACACACAAATTATAATTCGCTGATTAAGAGTTAGTAAATAAGAATAAATAAATTATTTCCAGGAATAACTAAGTGGGCTTTTTGCGCACAGTTTAAAGAAATAGCTACTTTTTTTGCACAATTAATCTACATAAATGTAGATAGATAAGTTCTTGAAAATGAACTTGTTTTTAGAAAATATTAAAATGTATTTGTTCTTTAGAGTAAAGCCGCCAACTTTGACAATAAACATAGTAGAACAAAACGTTCAGGCCATAGGCATGGACGTTGGATTTGCTATGTTGTTGTCATGGCGGCATCACTCTACAAATACCAATGTAGCCATGCCTTTTTTAATTTAAACCCTATGACATTTAACCTTAAACTGGAACCCAAGCCACAAATATTTGATTTACAAGAACAAGAATTACTGAATTACATTGCACCAGCAGATAACTATAATGTGTGTAAAACAGTTGATAATGAATTCTATAGCCAGACGTACACCCGCATTAATTCTGAAAAAATCACTATAAACGTTAAATTAGCAAATCCGGAAAGAAAATACAGTGTATTATACATACTCAAAGTCAATGGAAGCGACTTAGTATTAAGTTCCTTAACAGAATTTAGTGACAACCGTATCATAGAATATGCAGCCGGATACGTTTTTATACGATTACCCCAAGGAAATACCAAGGCAAACTGGCATTATCTGTATGGTGATTATATAATTACTGAATGTGAGTCTGAAATAGGGGAAATGAAAATCAATGGTACAAAAGAGGATGTACTAATTGTAACCAGGACATATAAAGTTATTGACCCAAGTATGGTTAATAAATCAGGAAAAGCCCACACGGAGAAAGAAATATATGTTGCAGGCAAAGGTAGAATATTAACAGATAATGAATAAAATTATGGTAGATGTATCAAAGCTAAAAGAAATAGGATTATCAGCTAAATTGATTGATGTAGTATTAAAATTGGAAACACAACCGGATGAGGTTTTAGAACTATTGACAGAAATAGAACTAAACAGCAATATGCTAAAGTCAATCATTGATTTACAGTCAGATGTATCATTCTTTTTAGAATGTTTGACCGACATTAGTGATATGCTTGTCGAACAAGTTGGCGAGGGTGGGGAATCCGCACATGAAGGTAATAAGGAAATTTCCCCAGAAATGGAAGCCCTCTATATGCTGAAATACTTTAAAGACTTTGTTAATGCTATGTGTATTGAAAAGGACAGGATAGAAAAGGTAGAGGTATTTTCCGAAAAAATTAATAAATATGTTAGGAAAGGTGGATAATGACCTTTAACTCTAATCAATTCTAAGATTATGAAAAGATTTTTCTCTATTCGCAAAAATAGAGAACGGTGTTGTCAGGGAAACCATAATTGGTTTCCCTTTTTTAACGTTGCAAGGATTGAATTTTTAGTTTATTTTTACTGAATTTTACGGTTAAGTGTTAAATGTTGTTAATAATTGTTAAAAAATATACTTCCTATATTTCTTCCCGCCCAAAAATGCAACCTCTTTATTTATCTTATAATCATATAATTAAAAAAAGTAAAAATAGCCCTGACGGGATAGTAGTAGTCACGAAGCCCCGCCCGCCCAGACAGGGCTTCATAGCAAAATTTAAACAACTTTTTTCAATTTCATTAGTTGATCAACCTGAATCTCAATCATCTACATTGACAAAATGATATATTCATTACTCGTTTACGGATTGCAGTGGAAAATAGGTAATTTACAAAGAATACTTTTTGTTTATTAAATTGTAATTATTGTTTATTCCGTGTTCGTAAACGGATACTATTTTGTTTTTTCGTGTTCGCAAACGAAGTAAACAATATGTGTCCGCTAATCTTTCTGAAAAGTGGATTAGAAAAATTGTTTGTATCAAATGTTTAAAAATACAAGGCTATTTTTTTCAAAATATTTTTCAACATCTTGTTTTTAATAAAAAAAGGCGTACCTTTGCAGTCCATTTTTTAAAAAATATTTTGAATCAGAGATAAATAGACTTGTATGCCTACAATTCAGCAGTTAGTAAGAAAAGGACGGACCAAACTTGTTGATAAAAGCAAGGCCCCGGCTTTGGACTCTTGCCCACAGAGACGCGGTGTTTGTGTACGCGTGTATACCACTACGCCTAAAAAACCCAACTCAGCCATGCGTAAAGTAGCTCGTGTGAAGTTGGTGAACCAAAAAGAGGTGAACGCTTACATCCCCGGTGAAGGACACAACCTCCAGGAACACTCCATCGTGTTGATCCGCGGCGGCCGTGTGAAAGATCTTCCAGGCGTTCGTTACCACATCATTCGTGGAGCATTAGACGCATCGGGTGTTGAAGGACGTTTGGCTAGCCGCTCGTTGTATGGAGCCAAGAGACCTAAAAAAGGTGCAGCAGCCCCAGCAAAAGGTAAAAAGAAATAATATACATTAATATATAGTATACTTCAATGCGTAAGACAAAACCTAAAAAACGGATATTGTTACCCGATCCGGTATATGGAGACAAAGAAGTCACACGGTTTGTAAACAACCTGATGTTGGACGGCAAGAAATCGACCGCTTTTACTATCTTCTACGATGCAATGAAGACAGTTGAAGCAAAGGCAAAGGACGAAGATAAAAGCCCGTTGGATATATGGCGTAAAGCCCTTGAAAATGTAACACCGATGGTCGAAGTAAAAAGCCGTCGTGTAGGTGGAGCTACTTTCCAGGTACCCATGGAAGTACGTCCTGACCGTAAGGTTTCGGTGAGTATGAAGAATATGATATCGTATGCCCGCAAACGTAGTGGAAAATCCATGAGCGAAAAGCTTGCTGCCGAGATTTTAGCTGCTTACCATGAAGAAGGTGGTGCATTCAAAAGAAAGGAAGACATGCATAAGATGGCCGAAGCCAACCGTGCATTCTCACATTTCCGTTTTTAGTATTCCATATCAAGTCACAATATATTGACTGAATAAATCTATTTGACGCATATTTATTATGTCTCGAATGAAGCAGAAAGAATATTTTTCAGCCAAACAAAGAGAAGAGGAATAGAAAGTAAATTAGATGAGTAGAGATTTAAACTATACCAGGAATATTGGTATAATGGCGCACATTGACGCTGGAAAAACAACCACCTCCGAGAGGATCTTATTCTATACGGGCGTCAATTATAAACTGGGAGAAGTTCATGAGGGCGCCGCAACCATGGACTGGATGGTGCAGGAGCAGGAAAGGGGAATTACCATTACTTCGGCTGCCACCACATGTAAATGGACATATAACGATAAAGAATACCATATCAACTTAATAGACACCCCGGGCCACGTCGATTTTACTGTAGAGGTAGAACGTTCGTTGCGCATTCTCGACGGAGCTGTGGCTCTGTTTTGCGCCGTGGGTGGCGTTGAACCCCAGTCGGAAACTGTATGGCGTCAAGCAGAAAAGTATGGTGTTCCGCGTATCGGTTTTGTTAATAAGATGGACAGGAAAGGCGCTGATTTCATCGGCGTTGTAAACCAAGTCCGCGAACGTTTGAAATCGAATCCTGTTCCGCTCGTGATTCCGATTGGATCGGAAGAAGCTTTCGAAGGGATTATCGACTTGATTACGTTCAAAGCCGAATATTGGCGTGATGATAAAGGAAAACAGATAGACATCCTGGATATTCCGGCTGATATGCTGGAGGAAGCTACCGAGATGCGCAACAAGTTGCTCGAATCGGTAGTCGAAACCGATGATGTTCTCATGGAAAAGTTCTTTGAAGATCCGGATTCTATTACCGTAGAGGAATTGAAGGTCGGTATCCGCAAGGCTGTATTGGCACAAACCATTGTACCAATGATGTGCGGATCGTCATTTAAGAACAAAGGTGTTCAATACCTGTTGGATGCTATCGCAGCATACCTGCCCAACCCGTTGGACAAAGGTAACCTCACAGGTATCGATCCCAATACTGATAAAGAAGTTATACGTAAACCCGATCCGAAAGAACCATTGGCAGCCTTGGCCTTCAAGGTAGCTACCGACCCGTATGTGGGACGTTTGGTTTTCGTTCGCGTCTATTCAGGTTCGCTTGACAGCGGTTCGTATGTGCTCAATACACGTTCGGGCAAGAAGGAGCGTATCTCGCGTTTGTTCCAGATGCACTCCAACAAGCAGAATCCTATCGAAGCATGCGAAGCCGGTGATATTTGTGCCGCTGTTGGTTTGAAAGATTTACGTACGGGCGATACACTTTGTTCTCCCGAAAAACCAATCGTACTCGAATCGATGACTTTCCCTGATCCTGTGATCGGTATTGCTGTCGAACCGAAAACCCAGGCAGATATCGACAAATTAGGCACAGCCCTGTCGAAACTCGCCGAAGAAGATCCTACTTTCCAGGTGCGTACAGATCCTGATTCCGGACAAACCGTGATCAACGGCATGGGTGAGCTTCACTTGGAAATCATTATGGACCGTTTGCGCCGCGAATTTAAGGTCGAATGCAATCAGGGTAATCCGCAGGTAGCCTATAAGGAAGCTATCACTGCCGCGTACCAGCACCGCGAAGTGTTCAAGAAACAATCGGGTGGTCGTGGTAAGTTTGCCGATATCATTGTCCGTATAGAGCCTGCCGATGAAGGTTTCAGTGGTCTGCAATTTGTCGACGCGGTGAAGGGCGGTAACGTTCCTAAAGAATACATCCCGTCGGTGGAAAAAGGTTTCAAGGAAGCGATGTCAAATGGTGTGTTGGCCGGTTTCCCGATGAACAGCATGAAAGTGACCCTGCTCGACGGTTCGTTCCATGCAGTCGACTCCGACTCGTTGTCGTTCGAAATCTGTGCCAAGCAGGCTTTCCGTACTGCATGCAAGAGTGCAAAGCCTATCCTGCTCGAGCCCATTATGTCTGTCGAAGTTGTTACTCCTGAAGAATACATGGGTGATGTTATTGGCGACTTCAATAAGCGCCGTGGACAGATCAATGGTATGGAAGAACGTGGTGGAGCCCGTGTGATTAAGGCCAAAGTTCCCCTTTCCGAAATGTTTGGTTACGTCACAGTGTTGCGTACCATTACATCCGGCCGTGCCACATCGACCATGGAATTCTCGCATTACAGCCCGTTGTCCGACAATATGGCAAAGGATGTGATCGCTAGTGTGAAAGGTGAATCTAGATAAGTCAGCAAAATTTCATTATTATATTCAATATGAGCCAGAAGATTAGAATTAAGCTTAAATCTTACGACCACAATTTAGTGGACAAGTCGGCTGAAAAAATCGTGAAAACGGTGAAAATGACAGGTGCTTCGGTAAGCGGTCCCATACCCCTTCCCACACACAAACGGATCTTCACGGTGAATCGTTCGACTTTTGTCAACAAAAAAGCCAGGGAACAATTCGAACTCAGTTCGTTCCAGCGTTTGATGGACATCTACAGTTCCACTCCCAAGACCATCGATGCCTTGATGAAGTTGGAATTACCCAGTGGAGTGGAGGTGGAAATCAAAGTATAATTGAGAATTGAGAATTGAGAATTGAGAATTGGCTCAGTAAAATTCAGTTATTCAATTTATTCAGTTATTCGTATCATAAACAGATGGGGAATCAGCAGGCATGATGAGATCCATCTATATCAATCATTTAAAAATAAGTAGACTATGCCAGGAATGTTAGGAAAGAAAATAGGGATGACCTCTATTTTTACCGCCGACGGTAAAAACGTACCTTGTACGGTTATTGAGGCAGGCCCTTGCGTTGTCACCCAAATCAAAACCGTTGAGAAAGACGGTTACGACGCTCTGCAGTTGGGTTTTGGTGAACAAAAGGAGAAGAATACTCCGAAAGCAGAAAAGAAGCATTTCGAAAAGGCGAAAACAACGCCTAAACGATTTGTTATTGAATTCCGTAATAAGGAAGTCAATGTGAACGATTACAAACTGGGACAAGTGATCAGTTTGACCGACATGGACGGTAAAATCCAGGCAGACGACTATGTTGACATAGTTGGTACCTCTAAGGGTAAAGGTTTCCAAGGCGTTATGAAACGTCACAACTTTGGCGGTGTAGGCGGTGCAACCCACGGTCAGCACAACCGCTTGCGTGCACCCGGTTCGATGGGCGCGTCATCGTTTCCTTCACGTGTATTCCCGGGCCAACGTATGGCTGGACGTACCGGAGGCGAACGTGTAAAAATGCAGAACCTTTTTGTATTGCAAGTGATTGCCGACAAGAATCTGTTGTTAGTGAAAGGCTCTGTTCCCGGAGCGATTGGTTCATATTTAATCATTGAATATTAATGGAAATAGCAGTATATAACAAAGAAGGGAAAGATACCGGACGCAAGGTATCACTTGACGAAGCCATTTTCGGTATTGAACCGAACGATCACGCTATCTATCTGGAAGTAAAACAATATTTAGCTAATCAACGTCAAGGCACGCACAAAGCAAAGGAAAAATGGGAAATCGCCCGCAGTACCCGTAAGATTAAACGTCAGAAAGGAACAGGCGGTGCCCGTGCAGGTAGCTTGAAGTCACCCGTTTTCGTGGGCGGGGGTCGTATTTTTGGACCACTCCCAAGAGATTACTCTTTCAAGCTCAACAAGAAAGTGAAACAATTGGCACGCCTTTCAGCACTTAGCTATAAAGCCAAAAATCAGGAAATTGTAGTTCTCGAAGATTTCAAGATGGAAACTCCCAAAACGAAAGAATTCGCGCAAGTACAAAAAAACCTGCAAATTGCTGATAAAAAATCACTTTTTGTGTTTACCGAAGCAAATGATAATATATATTTGTCCTCCCGAAATTTATCGAAAACTAAAATTGTAACGCTTTCAGGGTTAAATACCTACAACATCATGGACGCATCAGTTTTGGTTTTTGCCGAGAGTTCAATCAGTGTCTTACAGCAAAATTCGTAATCCAAGAGCATGAAAACGACATTAGAAATTCTTTTGAAGCCCGTTCTTACCGAAAAGCTCACTGCGCAGGAAGAACCCCTGCAACGTTACGGCTTCCTCGTCGCAAGAACAGCTAACAAAATCCAGATTAAGAAAGCCGTTGAAGAGATGTATGGAGTTACGGTTGTGTCTGTAAACACCATGCGTTATGGCGGGAAGAACAAATCACGCTTTACAAAATCCGGCGTCATTGCCGGTCGTTCCAATGCTTTTAAGAAAGCAATGGTAACTGTCAAGAAAGGTGAGAAAATTGATTTTTACAGTAATATCTAAAAGGTTATGGCATTAAAGAAATATAAACCCACAACACCGGGGCAAAGGCATAAGATCGTCACTACCTTTGACGATATTACTTGTTCAACCCCCGAAAAATCGTTGCTGTACCCCGTCAAAAAATCGGGTGGGCGTAACAGTTCCGGAAAGATGACCATGCGCTATCTTGGAGGCGGACATAAACGCCAATTACGCATCATCGACTTCTTCAGGGACAAGGAAAATATTCCTGCAACAGTTAAAACAATCGAGTATGATCCTAACCGTAGTGCACGCATCGCATTGGTGACATACGCTGATGGTGAAAAACGTTACATCATTGCACCCGTCGGGTTGAAGGTAGGACAAAAAATTGAAGCAGGCCGGAATGTGGCTCCTGAAATTGGAAATACTCTTTACCTGTCTGATATTCCCCTCGGAACGATTGTACACAATATCGAATTGCGTCCCGGCGAAGGAGCATCTATGGCTCGTAGCGCCGGAACATATGCACAGGTACTTTCACGCGAAGGCAAATATGCCAGCTTGAAATTGCCCTCAGGCGAAGTCCGTATGGTTTTGGTAACCTGCAAGGCAACCGTTGGTTCAGTCTCGAACCCTGACCATTCAAACGAACAATCCGGGAAAGCAGGCCGTAATCGTTGGTTAGGTCGCCGTCCTCGCACCCGTGGTGTAGCTATGAACCCTGTCGATCACCCGATGGGTGGTGGTGAAGGACGTGCATCCGGCGGTCATCCGCGCTCGCGTAAAGGTATGCCTGCTAAGGGATACAAGACGAGGGATAAGAAGAAAGCTTCAAGCCAATATATTGTTGAACGTAGAAAAAAATAATCCTATATGAGCCGTTCGTTAAAAAAAGGACCTTTTATTGATTTCAAACTGGAAAAACGCGTTCTGGATATGAACGAAACCAATAAGAAATCTGTCATCAAAACATGGTCGCGCCGTTCGATGATTTCCCCCGATTTCGTGGGACACACCATCGCAGTGCATAACGGGAACAAATTTATTCCCGTGTATGTGACCGAGAACATGATTGGCCATAGGCTTGGAGAATTCGCACCTACGCGCGTATTCAGAGGACATACCGGTAAGAAATAATTGTAAAGCCTGAAAAATTAAGCAATGAGTACAAGAAAGAAAATAGTAGCCGACCAACGTAAAGAGGCAAACAAAACGAAAAGTTTTGCCATACTCCGCAATTGTCCCACTTCGCCCCGTAAAATGCGCTATGTGGTAGACATGATCCGTGGCGAAGAAGTAAACCGGGCTTTGGATATATTGAAATTCAGCAATAAGGAAGCAGCTGTCAGGGTAGAAAAACTCCTGAAATCAGCTATAGCTAACTGGCAGAAAAAGAACGAAGGCGAACGCCTGGAAGATAATGTGCTGGTCGTTTCTGAGGTAAAAGTCGACAGCGGCCGTGTTCTGAAACGTCTCCGTACAGCCCCGCAAGGTCGTGGCTACCGGATGCAAAAACGTTCGAACCATGTTACTCTTGTCGTTGACAAAGTGCAAAGCGAAACTCAAACTCAAACAAAATAAGTAACTGTAAATGGGACAAAAGACAAATCCGATATCAAATCGTCTTGGGATCATCAAAGGATGGGATTCCAACTGGTATGGCGGTAAGGACTTCTCTGAAAAAATAGTAGAAGACAACAAAATACGCAAATATCTTAGCGCGCGTTTAGCCAAAGCCAGCATCTCGAAAATCATTATTGAGAGGACGCTTAAGCTGATTACAGTTACCGTACATACTGCCCGTCCCGGCATTATTATCGGGAAAGGCGGTCAGGAGGTTGACAAGCTCAAGGAAGAATTAAGGAAAATCACGCAAAAAGACGTCCAAATCAATATATTTGAAATTAAACGTCCTGAGTTGGATGCCACTATTGTGGCAAACAACATTGCCCGCCAGGTCGAAGGGAAAATTTCATATCGCCGTGCTATGAAAATGACCATCATGTCGACTATGCGCATGGGCGCCGAAGGTATCAAGATCATTGCTTCCGGCCGTTTAGGAGGTGCAGAAATGGCTCGTACCGAAATGTTGAAAGAAGGTCGTATCCCTTTGCATACATTTCGTGCCGACATCGATTATGCCCTTGCTGAAGCATTAACCAAAGTTGGTCTGATTGGTATCAAGGTTTGGATTTGTAATGGCGAAGTCTACGGAAAACGTGACTTGTCGCCCAATGTTGGAAATTTCGCAGCTTCGCAACAAGGTAGTGGCCGTCCTCCTCGCGGCGACTTCCGTGACCGCGATCACCGTGGCGAAAGGAGCGAACGCGGTGAACGTGGCGATCGGCGAAAAGGCGGCGGTGGTGGAAAAGACCGTCGTCGTTAATCATTCATTTATTAATCAGAAGGATTAGAACATTAAAATATTAGAAAATGTTACAACCCAAAAAAACCAAATTCAGAAGACGTCAAAAAGGACGGATGAAAGGCAATGCCGGTCGCGGCCATGAGCTTGCATTCGGATCTTTTGGCATCAAGACCTTGGAAAATGCTTGGATCACCGGCCGTCAGATCGAAGCTGCCCGTCAGGCGATCACACGTCATATGAAACGTGAAGGACAATTGTGGATCCGCATCTTTCCCGATAAGCCTATTACCAAAAAACCTGCCGAAGTACGTATGGGTAAAGGTAAAGGCGCACCCGAAGGATTTGTAGCTCCCGTTACGCCCGGACGTATCATGTTTGAAATAGAAGGTGTACCCTTTGAAATAGCAAAAGAAGCTCTTCGCTTGGGTGCACAGAAAATGCCCGTACAAACCAAAATGGTCGTACGTCGCGATTACGTTTATGAACAATAAGCCACACGGTCATGAAGACATCAGAAATAAGAGAATTATCAACTAAAGAGTTGATCGAGCGCATCGAGGTAGAAAAAAATACTCTCGTCCGCATGAGATTGAATCATGCCGTCTCTCCATTGGATAATCCGATGAAATTGAACTATGCCCGCAAGAATATTGCCCGCATGATGACAGAGTTGAGGAAAAGAGAATTATCACAAAAAAAGTAATTAAACTCCAATGGAAAAAAGAAATTTAAGGAAAGAACGTATCGGAGTGGTGGTTAGCAACAAAATGGATAAAACCATTGTTATTGCCGTTAAAACCAAGATGAAACACCCCATGTACGGGAAGTTTGTGAATAAAACCTCTAAATTCTATGCCCACGACGAGCAGAATACCTGTGGGATCGGTGATACCGTACGTATCATGGAAACCCGCCCGTTGAGCAAGTCCAAGAATTGGAGATTAGTTGAAATCATAGAAAGAGCGAAATAATCATGATACAACAAGAGAGTAGATTAAGTGTAGCCGACAACAGCGGTGCAAAAGAAGTTTTGTGCATCCGTGTGTTGGGAGGTACCCGCCGCAGATATGCAAGCATTGGCGACACCATCGTGGTAGCCGTGAAAGACGCTATGCCTTCAGGCGATGTCAAGAAAGGAACCGTGAGTAAAGCTGTGGTCGTACGTACCAAGAAGGAAATACGCCGCGCCGACGGTTCTTATATTCGCTTTGACGACAATGCAGTAGTGCTGCTCAACAACGCAGGCGAAATCAGGGGAACCCGTATTTTTGGTCCTGTTGCACGCGAATTACGTGATGGGTATATGAAGATTGTTTCGTTAGCGCCAGAAGTGTTGTAATCATCAAAAAACAAATTTGAAATGAGTAAGAAGTTACATATCAAAAAAGGCGACATGGTGATTGTGAACGCCGGCGATGATAAAGGTAAGCAAGGACGCGTCCTCGAGATAGTGATCGACAAGAAAGGCGAACGTATACGTGCAATAGTGGAAGGGGTGAATATGGTAACCAAGCATACCAAACCCAACGCTAAAAACACCAACGGCGGATTTGTCGAAAAAGAAGCGCCCATACAGATATCGAATCTGAACCACATCGATCCTAAAACTAAAAAGGCAACCCGTATCGGACGCCATTTGGTGGGTGATAAATTGGTTCGTTACGCTAAAAAATCAGGGGAGGATATTAAATAATGAAAAAGTACGTTCCTACATATAAGACCAAATATCAGAAGGAAATTGTTCCCGCGCTGGTGAAGGAATTCGGTTATACAAGCGTGATGCAGGCGCCTAAAATCGAAAAGATTGTCATCAACCAGGGCGTTGGCCGCCACTCGGTGGTCGATAAAAAAATCATTGACACTTCGATAGCTGAATTGACTGCCATTACCGGTCAGAAAGCAGTTGCCACCACTTCGCGTAAGGACATCTCCAACTTCAAACTTCGTAAAGGCGTACCCGTAGGTGTACGTGTTACTTTACGCAGTGACAAGATGTATGAATTCCTTGAAAGACTGATAGCCGTATCGTTGCCCCGTATACGCGACTTTAAGGGTATTTCGGGCAAACTCGACGGACGTGGAAATTACAGTTTGGGAATTTCCGAACAGATCATTTTCCCCGAAATCGATATCGACAAAGTAACCAAGATGCTTGGTGTGGAGATCACATTCGTGACTACAGCCAATACAGATGAAGAAGCATTTGCTTTGTTACGCGAATACGGTTTACCATTTAAAAACGTCAAAAAGAATTAAGCCATGGCCAAAGAATCGATGAAGGCACGCGAAGTAAAACGTGCAAAAATGATAGCCAAATATGCTGAAAAACGCGCAAAGTTGAAAGCCGAAGGAGATTTTCAAAAATTGGCTACTTTGCCGCGTAATTCAAGTACCGTACGGATACACAACCGTTGCATGTTGACCGGACGTCCGAAAGGATACATGCGTCAGTTTGGTGTGAGTCGTATCGTGTTCCGCGAAATGGCATCCAAGGGGTTGATACCCGGAGTAAAGAAAGCAAGCTGGTAGGCATTTTATTATAAACCGGCTGTATCCTATTTGGATACATTGAATTGCTGAAGGTTAAATAAAACCCCTTAATGGGGTTTTTGTATTTTAACGCTTTGTTGTTGTATGTTTGAATGTATTAATGAGTATTGATAGAAGAATATGAGTTGGTTTGAAGCCCTGATTTTAGGAATAGTACAAGGATTAACAGAATTTTTACCGGTCAGTAGCAGCGGACATCTGCAAATTGGCGCAGCGTTATTTGGTACTGGGGGAGAAGTCAATAATTTGATGTTTACGGTTGCTGTGCACATGGCAACAGTGTGCAGCACGATTGTTGTATTACGCAAGGAGATTTGGGATTTGTTGCAAGGGCTTTTCAAATTTACATGGAATGAAGAAACACAATTTATTGCCAAGCTCTTGATTTCTGCTATTCCGGTGGGAATTGTGGGTGTTTTTTTCAAGGATGCTGTTGAACAAGTTTTTTCCGACGGATTGGTTATTGTTGGAGCCATGTTGTTGGTAACCGCTGTTTTGCTCTCTTTTGCTTATTATTCCAAGCCTCGTCAAAAAGAAAAAATCACATTCCTCGATGCACTCATTATCGGTTTGTCCCAAGCATGCGCGGTATTACCCGGTTTGTCGCGTTCCGGGACAACTATTTCCACGGGTATCCTGCTGGGAGATAAAAAAGATGTTGTCGCTAAGTTTTCGTTCCTGATGGTGTTGGCGCCCATTATGGGTGAATGTTTTCTTGACCTGATGAAAGGTGAATTTTCTGCAGCAGCATCGGGTATCCCCACAATATCGCTGATTATAGGATTTGTGGCTGCTTTTGTATCGGGTTACATTGCTTGTTCGTGGATGATTAATCTCGTAAAGAAGGGCAAGCTGGTATATTTTGCCGTTTATTGCGCCGTTGTCGGTGTAGCAGTGCTCATCTGGCAATTGGCAGCATAGATATGCAGCAGGACGAGAATTTTACCCCCCTGTTCAATCCGGCGAATTCCATCCCGGAGGATTTTATCGGCGGACAGGTGGTTTTGATCGATAAACCTTTGTGGTGGACATCTTTTGATGTGGTACGTAAATGCCGTAACTTGATTACCCACAAATTGAAGGTAAAGAAATTGAAAGTAGGTCATGCTGGGACGCTTGATCCGTTGGCTACGGGACTGATGATTGTTTGCTCCGGGAAAGCCACCAAGCGGATCAATGAGTGGATGGATATGGACAAGGAATACCTGGCCACTATTGAGTTGGGGCGCACTACGCCTTCGTTCGATCTTGAAACGGAGACCAATGCCACGTTCCCGACCGCGCATATCACCCGAGAATCGTTTGAACAGACGCTTTGGACTTTTCTCGGTGAAACGCAACAAGTACCGCCGTTATTTTCGGCAAAGAATTTGCAGGGAAAGCGAGCTTATACTTTTGCACGAAAAGGGGCTGACATTGAATTACCCCCCAATTTGATTAATATCAGCAGATTGGAGATTATTCGTTTTGAAATGCCCATAGTGGAAGTAAAAATGCGTTGCAGTAAAGGCACATATATTAGGGCTTTTGCACGCGATATTGGCATAGCCAATCAAAGTGGTGCATGCCTGGTAGGACTTCGTAGGACGGCTATCGGTCCGTTCAACGTTGAGAATGCCATGTCGCCTGAATTGTTTGAACAAATTGTTTCGAGAATATAGTAATTAAGTTTTTCAGATACCATAACCCATAACCAACATGAGGCTTTCACAGTATAAATATCATCTGCCGGCAGATCTCATTGCCAAATTCCCGACACCAAACCGGGACGAATCTCGCCTGATGGTTATCAACAGGCAGTATGACCACATCGAACATCGTCTATTCAAAGACATTATTGATTATTTTAATGAGGGAGATGTGATGGTTTTCAACAATACCAAAGTGTTTCCTGCCCGCCTTTATGGCAACAAGGAAAAGACCGGTGCACAGATTGAAGTATTCCTGTTGCGCGAGCTTAACCGTGAGCAACGTTTGTGGGATGTGTTGGTCGATCCTGCCCGTAAAATACGTATCGGTAATAAACTCTACTTTGGGGATAACGATACGTTGGTGGCCGAAGTGATTGACAATACCACTTCGCGCGGACGTACCTTGCGTTTTCTGTTCGATGGTAGTTATGATGAGTTTAAAAACACGCTTTATTCGCTGGGGCAAACCCCGCTTCCAAAATTTATTAAGCGGGAAGTGGTGCCCGAGGATAAAGATCGTTACCAGACTATCTTTGCCAAACACGAAGGAGCTGTGGCAGCGCCTACTGCCGGTATTCATTTCAGTCGTGAATTATTGAAGCGTTTCGAGATAAAAGGGATAGAACAAACAGAGATCACTTTACACATGGGCTTGGGTAATTTCCGCAGTGTCGATGTGGAAGACCTTACCAAACATAAAATGGATTCCGAGCAGATGTATATTTCGGAAGAAACATCCGATATCGTGAATGCGGCCAAAGAACGTAAATCGGAAGTGTGTGCAGTAGGTACCACCGTATTACGTGCGCTCGAAAGTTCGGTATCTACCAACGGAATGTTGAAACCAGCCGATATGTGGACCAATAAATTTATTTTTCCACCTTATGTGGTCAGTGTTCCCACCAGCTTAGTTTCCAGTTTTCATTTGCCCATGTCTACCATGATGATGATGGTGTCGGCATTTACGGGTTACGACCGCTTGATGGATATCTACGAATTGGCTGTCAAGGAAAAATACCGTTTTGGCGCCTATGGCGATGCCATGCTGGTGCTGTAATTGATTATTGATTATGGTGGATTATCCTCTCATAATTTATAACTCATCATTTCTTACTTCTTTCTCATAAGCAGTAATCCGACAAGTATCCAGAATGTTTCACGGATCCGGGTGATCAGGCTGATATAAAGCCCCAAGCCGGAATCCATGGAAATACCTTTGGTAGCCAGCCAGAATCCGCCTTCGCGTGTACCCAGTTGCATGGGAGCAAAGAACATAAGGTTGGCAAACAGTGAGGAAACTGCCACCAGAATAATCGATTCGAGAATGGTGATATCGTGACCTATTGCTAATACAATGAAATAAATCTCGAAACATGCTACTATGCGTGAAATGAATTCGCTGAACAACGAATAGTAGAAAGCCCCACGTCTGCATGAATGCAATTCGGCGATCTGGCAGTCTATTTTTAGGAAATCTTCATAGTGTTTTTCGTTGAATTTTTGTATTTTCTTTCCAACCCAGGGGATTTTCCCCAGAAAACGAAAGGTTTTAGCAACCAGCCCATAGCGATATCCTTTGAAGAAGTAATACAAGGCAATGAGACAAAATACCCCGACGCCCATCAATATTGCAATCATGGCTGGAGTGGTATCGGATACAAAATACACCAATACTGACGAAAACAACCAGAACAAAAGGTGTGAGACAATGTGCATCATGCTGTATAAAATCACCGACGAGGTTGCCTTGTGTCCTCCCACATATTTCCTGAGTTCCATAATGCGGTACGGTTCGCCTCCTACTGCCACTACCGGTGTGATATAGTTGATAGCGTATCCACTGATCGTAACTTTGAACAATTGCCAGAAAGGTACCTGGCGACGGGTAGCTTTGCTATCGCAGATAATAAATCGCCACGCAATGGTATTGATCAGGTAAACTACCCCCCAGATGCCAATAATAGCAACAAACCACCATCCTGTTTCCCGGATATTGTTGTATATGTTGGACAAACCGATGTTGTATATCATCACTGCTACAGTGATCAATCCCACAACAAGGAAAATGAAGCGATAGAACCTGGATGATTTGAAGTTCATTTGCTGAGAATTAATGGATAAAGATCTATTTGATTATAAATAAATCCCCGGCAATAATATATTAACTAATGATTAATGATAAATGGTTAATGACCTGCCCGTTCGTTCAGGCGGGCAAAGAACAATAAATTAGGTTTAAACAATATCACAAACGTCGATTATATCTCGCACGGTACTTAATGCGAATCAAAGGTCGGATTTTGGGCTAAAGCCCCTGATTATTTGTCCATTCGTAGTCCGTTGGTTAAACTTAGCGGAGCGATCTCACGAAGTAACCGTTTTCATGAGCGTTAGCGAATAACCCAACGGCAATGATTTAATATCCCATATCCGGGACCATCACTTAAAACTACTCCTGTACCGTATCAATATTTCGCCGCTTTGATAATTTTTTTCGGAATATCCGTATTATCCATCTTTTGGGTAAACAATTCCTGTCCCATTCCAATGGCAAAAACAGGTATATATCCACCGGTATGGCCGCCGGTTGCCCATCCTAAACGTACTACTTCAGTCATTACTTCTTTTGCCTTTGCAGCAAGTAACGTATTTTCGGCATAAAGGTTACGGTCTTTTATGTCGCGGTTCTTTGCCAATGTTTCTTCGTAGGCGTCGCGCAATACTTTTTCATGCTCCCAACTGATTGGGATTTCTTTCCAAAAGCCCATCGTCTCCGACAATAAATGTTTAACATCTTCCCATGATATTTTATCGGCTTTTTCTTCCCGCAGTTCATTGATGCGTTTTGTAAGGACGTTCTGCGACTGTTTTTGGTATTGCAATGCTTTGATATTAAGCCTACCCGTGCCAGCTGTAATACCTCCGGTATCATGGTCGGCTGCGATAACGATCAATGTTTCTTTCGGGTGTTTCTTGTAAAATTCAAAAGCCACCCGGATGGCTTCGTCCATGTCGATAATCTCCAAAATCGTAGTGGCAACATCGTTCCCATGTCCACCTCCATCTATCTTCCCGCCTTCGAGCATCAGGAAAAATCCTTTTTTGTTATCCCTGGTGAGGACATCGATCGCTGCTTCCGTCATTTGTTTCAATGTCAAGTCTTTGCTTGTACGATCAATGGCATACGGGATACCGTCCTGTGCAAGCAATACTTTTTTTGACTTGCTGGCATTGGCTTTAAAGTCATCGTATCCTTTGACTACCGTGTATCCGGCTTGTTCGATCAACGGGAAGATATTAGGAGCGGCAGTTTTATCGATTCTCGTACTGGGACTTGATAAGCCTGCACCGCCGAAAAAATCGAACCCCGAAACGATCAGGTCTTCGGCAATTTCATAATACATGCCGCGATTTTTCTGATGCCCGTAAAATGATGCCGGTGTAGCATGGTTAATGGTAACCGTAGAAACGATCCCTACTTTCTTCCCGGCTTTCTTCGCTTTCTCCGCTACGGATTCAAGCCTGTTGCCTTCCGGGTCAACACCTATGTATCCGTTGTTTGTTTTCTCGCCGGTAGCCAATGCCGTGCCGGCTGCCGCCGAGTCGGTAACATCCGAATCAGCCGAATAAGTGGTTACCATGGTAGCCACCGGGCATTGGGTCATTAGCAACGAAACGGAGCCGCGTTTGCCGTTCATGGCCGAAAGGTAGGATTCCGTGATGTTAACAAGGTTAACACCCATACCGTCGCCGATAAAATAGAAAACATATTTTGCCTGCCCAAAAACTTGGTATGCACAAACAAATAAGGTAAAAATTGAAATGATTAAAAAACGTTTCATCTGTTTATTGTTTATTATTTATATTTATCACTCAACGCTCTCTCTGGCAGGCGTTACAACTTACCACCCCCGGTGGTTATACGTCGGGGTTTCAGAACTGCGTACCACATTTACACTCATATTGTCCCTGTCACTTTTCCAGTAATGATCTCCTCCTCCACAGCGAGGGCAAACTACCTCGATACTCTTTGAAGGCTTTCCTACATGATGACTCGTCGGGATATATTGATCGGTAAGATTTAATAATGTCATTGTATATGATTATTTTTCTCAAAGGTACAAAATTTAGGCATGATGGCCGACAATCATAATATATAAACAATACCATTTTGAGAATCATTGCTTAATTAGCAGGCATTTTAATCGGTTGTGTGATCTTTTTATAAA
This sequence comes from Bacteroidales bacterium, assembly GCA_031551645.1. Taxonomy (GTDB): domain Bacteria; phylum Bacteroidota; class Bacteroidia; order Bacteroidales; family UBA4181; genus JAIRLS01. The sequence goes on from JAVBNI010000064.1 coordinate 19,324, forward strand.
AGTATTTACTGATACTTTCTTGTTTTAATATCATATAAATCAGCATGGTATTCAATACGGTAAGTTCGAATACAAAATAAAGCCACGGTCGATGTAGAAACAGGCTGACAAATAAAGCAATCACCCTGGTATTGAAAGTCAACATATTGGTATATTTCATCAAAGGCTTGTCCTTTGCCCGGAACTCATCCACCAGCCATTGCGGTAAATGATCCCCAAAACGGACACGGATTTCGGCAAGAAATTTTTGCAGGTTGGGCGATAATTTTTCCTGTTGGTTGGTATAGTTGATATAAAACGCCATCATGACCTTATTGATAAATTGTTTTGACCATTTCATGACTGAAAATTCCTTCTTGAGCACTTCCGCCCTGTCTACCTCACTACCTTCTTTTCCTTTGATAAAATACAGGTGAATATTACGGTAATAATCCGACATGGATGCTTGCTGTACGTGGCAGGCTCCGGCACATGCACCCAGAACCCATATCCAACCCGACATTCCTTCGTGTTGCATCCTTATGCACAAGGCAATATAAATGGTGACAAACCAGAGATTGCCGCATAACCCGTCCAAAATCCGTCCCAGGCGTGTCTTATGATTGGTCATTCGTGCCAGCTGCCCGTCGGCGCTATCAAGTGAATTGGCTACCACCAGTAATAACATTCCAATGATATTGATTTTCAATTCGCTGTATCCAAACATGACGCCTGCTGCAATGCCAATAAAGATACTCACGATAGTAACCGGATTAGGAGTAATGCCTAATTTCCTGAATAACAAAGCCCATGCATAACCGATTGGCCTGTAAAACCAAATGTCCAAAGTTTCTTCAGTATCTGCCGATTTCAGAGTAGACCGGAATCCTGTTTTTATTTGTTCTTCCATTGATTGACTTACAAATTTGCGGGCGCAAGGTACGTATTATTTCGAAAATTTTATATCCTTATGAGGATGAAATACTCGATGTAAACTCAACATTTTCTATGATAAACCGTTTCTGTAGTATACAGACTTTTTTGACAGGATTTCGGTCAAAAAATATGATCTGTGGAATGTAACTTGTCATGTGAATTTTTATGATCAAATATTGGGATAACGTGAAACGGTTTTTATTCGTAGCGATATTATCAGGTGCTTTGGTATCATGCGGCAGCAAGACTTCTTCTGAAGAGGTAGTTGCCGGAGAAACTAAAACACAGGCGGAAACAAACCAGCTTGCAGCCGATAATCTGGCAGTAAGCACTAGTCTGTCTAAAATCTACTGGAAGGGATTTAAACCGGGTGGCGGACATCACGGAACTTTATCGCTAAGGGAAGGTGAATTGAATATTCAGGATGAAGCCATCATTGGCGGGCGTTTTGTTATTGAAATGAAAACAATCGTTTGTGATGATCTTACCGGCGACAATTTTGAAAAACTGACCAATCATTTGAAAAGTTCCGATTTTTTTGATGTGAAACAATTTCCTACGGGCGAATTTATTATTACGTCGGTCACCCCCAAAGAAGGGGCGAAGCAGAACATCACCGGAAATCTGACCTTGAAAGGAATCACCAAGAGCATTAGTTTTCCGGTGGAATTGTCTTCTGGAAAAAGCCGTTTCATGGTCACCACCACAGATTTTACCATCGATCGCACTCAATGGAATATCAATTACGGTTCGAAAAATATATTCAAAAATCTGAAAGACTCTTTCATTAATGATGAAATTGAAGTCAAAATAGTAGTTGTTTCAGAACAAATTGACGCTAAATAGGTTTACTTGAATGTCGTTTACTTAAGAAAAAGATGTCTCCATGCGCGTACTCGTATCCTGCCCGCTCTGCGGACCAAGCGGGCTCATACGCTTGATCTTCCAGTCAAGCGAACAAAGTGTAGAAAATAAATCAAAGAAACAAGACAAATCACCTTCGGCGATTAGGAAAAATCTTGTAAACTTTTAGCTCGCCGCAGGCAATGCTGTCTATGGTATAAATTTCCGGATATATAACCCAAATTCTAAGAGAGAGGGAAGGGTTGGGCGGCGTAGCCGCCCAACCCTTCCCATTTTCCACACACGATGCCGTCTTGTCGACCAAGCGCATACGCGGTACGAGTTATGCGTGTGAAGACATCTCTTAATAATTGCTCGCCTTATAGGTAAAATATCCGATATTCATAAAATTTTATTAAGTACTCTCGTATATATAATCGACGTTTTGACATTCTATTTTATTATTGATTTTCTGCGCTTTGCGTCAATAATCAATAATCGATCATCAATAGTTCTACTTTTAGACTTTAAATTTTCAGATATTCGGTTTATTATCAGGCATCAGGCTTTAACTCAGCCTGTTCTTTTTCTTTTTCCATTCGATAACACCTGTCAATATCTTTTTGTCTTTGCTCATGCCTCTTTTCCATTTGCAGGATCAATCGTTGTTGTTCCTGCTTGTTGCCAAACAGTCCGGCAATCATCAAGATTCGCGCATCCCTGATGCTCATAAGCGGATACTG
>JAVBNI010000171.1:0-26432 GCA_031551645.1 Bacteroidales bacterium
CTTACTACCTTCCAATTCAGGCGCAGCACTCCAGCGTCTGATGTCACTCGTTGAATCAAGAATAGCCATGTAATCATCCGGCTGCGGGTTCCGGATGTATTTTGGATCCTGCGCTCCTTTCTGGCTCATGGCAAAATACGGTCCTTCGAGTTGAATCCCCAAGAAAGCAGCTCCATTGGTATTCTGAGCCTTGGCTTGCCGGTATATTTTGAACGTTTTAAATAACTCTTCGTTGGTCGATGTCAGGGTGGTGGGATATAAACCCGTTGTGCCATGACGGGCGTGTGTTTCGGCAGCATGCAGGAATGCTTCAACTGTTCCGTCCATAAAGTCGTTTCCTCCGGCCCCATGCGTATGCAGGTCAATAAAACCGGGCGAAATATAATTTCCTTGTGCATCGATAACCTCAGCGCCTGGGAAGTCAATATCCCTTTCGCTTACTTCACAGATTTTACCATTTTCGATACATACACATCCGGCAGAAATGATCCGGTAAGGTGTGATGATTTTTCCATTGATAATTTTAATCTTTTCCATGATTGATTAATTATTATGATAGAACAAAGAGACGATTTTCCCGGATCAAAAATCCGTTTTGATCTGTCCGGTTTGCGTTGTGTTCTATTCAGTAAATACTAATAAGTAACACTAAGTCTTGTTAGAAAAAACTCCAGGCAAAGGAACGGTTTCATATTTCTTCATGTCCATCTTACCCAACATGCCTGAAGCAAATTCCGTCGGCATCAAATTCAGGTCGGATACTGTCATGTCTTCCCAAGTGTATACCTTTCCGCTGTAAGCCGATTCGCGTGCCATGATACAGGCCATGGCAGAGGCCGCATTCGTTTCAGCAACATCCAAAACTGTACCTTTGCGGATGTGACCGATCAGGTCAATATGTTCCAATGTGTACATATCGAGGGTTTTGAACTTGGCTTTGGCAGCATCCTCGTCATATTTCCAAACCAAATTCCCTTCCAAATCGTGAATGCTGCAATCGCTGCTGCGCCAAATCCCTTTGTCGCCTTGAATGATGGCACCGACCATGTTGTCGCAACCATCCATCCGACGGACCATACCATACATGCGCACTCCGCCTTCGAACTCGAAATCCATACTGAAATTGTCGTAAACGTTACCAACCGTACGACGGATACGGGAACCGTACGCGCTCACTTTAACCGGCTTGAGATGCGAGAACCAAACGAAAATATCGATCCAGTGAATCAGCATATTACTGATTTGATCACCGTTGATCCAGTTCCAGTTGAAAAAACTGCGAAGCATATATTCCGTATCGCTCCATTCGGGTTGCCGTTTGATAAACTGTTCGTTGCCGGTATTGTAAAAAACGTTACCGGTCAATATCTTTCCGATATACCCAGCCTGAATCATTTTGTACGACTCCACAAACGGACGATGCCAATGGTATTGAGCGCCATTCATCAGGTTCAGGCCTTTCGATTTGGCTTGTTTCAACGCGACCAAGAAAGTGCGGTAGCCCACAGGATCGATAGCCGCAGGTTTTTCCACAAACACGTGTTTTCCTTGATCAACCGCATATTTCGTATGCTCGGGGTGGAAACAGTTGGGGGAAGCGATGAGTACCAGATCGACCGGCATTTCGCATGCTTTTCTGTAGGCGTCGAATCCCGTGAAACAAGCATCGTCGGGAATATTCATACCCTTTTTTTCTTTTAATTGCTTCCGGCAATTCTCCAATTTATCCGGAAACATATCGGCTAAAGCCACTATCGACAAGTTATCGCCTGCTTCCAAAAAATTGAAAGCCACACCCGTCCCTCTTGCTCCGCATCCGATAAGTGCCGCCTTGAGTGGTTTTCCGTCGATTGCTTTATCGGGCAAATCGAGAATGTAAATTTCGCCTGCCGGATGCAAGGGTGTGAGTTTTTCCTTGTCCGAACCCGAAGAACATGAACTTAATAACGCTCCGGCACCCAATGTGCTTCCGGCTCCGACAACTGCTGCATTCGACAAGAAATCGCGCCTGCTGAATGTATTTTTTGATTTCATATCTATCTGTCTTTGTTCCAAGATGTTATTGTATAACCATAGAAAGCATAGAATACGAGGAATAGGAAGCACGGGATCGACATCCAGTAAGCCATCTGTATGCTCCCTGTCATAGCGACCTGTCCTGCATAGATCAATGGAAAAATTCCACTGGAACTTAATGCCATCACTAAAAATGCCGATCCGAGGCTTGTAAATTTGCCCAGTCCATGGATCGCTAACGGCCAAATGCCCGAATAGAGGAACGCATTGGGTATTCCCATAAATACCAATATCCACATGGCATTATGGGCGTCAACCCCCAGGATCGTAGTTCTGCCGCTCACGAAAATGACGGCAATGGAAGCCAGAAGGTTTACTGCAGCGGCAATCTTCAGTGCATTGAGTTGCGTAACAATCTTTGGAATGAGAAAAGCGCCAAGTCCGAAACCGATGAATGTGGTAAAAAGTATCATCGGCGGCAGGAGTTTTGCTTGAGCAAGATCCGTACCAAGCGCATTAGCCGAAGTGGCCAGAGTGTTGATACATAATGCCTGTGTGCCTAAGTGGCATACCATGCCGACAACACCAAGAATGAGATAGGGATATTGAAATATGCTTTTCTTTTCCGTAATCGTACCCGTTTTGGCTGAAGTTATTCCCTTGTTGGTGTCAATATCGGGAAGGATGGAATTTTTTACATAAACGGCATACCCGGCAAGTGCTACGGCAAGTATCGAATAAGGCCAAATAACCCTGCGTATAAGTTCGTCGAGTATTTGGGAACGGCCGACACCGTTGATCATATCTGCGCCGCCCTCTAACTGAGAGAATATCTGGCTGTCGGTGGACTTGATAATCACCATGCCGAGTAACAACGGAGCAATGATGCCTGCAAATTTATTGCAAACGCCCATAATACTCATCCGTTTAGCAGCCGATTCGATAGGGCCTATGATCGTTACGAAAGGATTCCCGGCTGTCTGCAATACCGCAAGTCCGATGCCCAATAGGAACAATCCTCCGAGGAAGAGAGGATATGCACGGGTAAGTGCGGCAGAAATAAACAACAGCGCCCCAAGAGACATCGTCAGCAAACCGTAGTATATCCCTCTTTTATATCCGATCTTGTTGAGCATCATGGATGAAGGGATCGCCATGATAAAGTAGGAGATATAAAAGACAAAACCGACAAGAAAGGCCTGTGAGAGTGAGAGTTCACATGTGACTTTGAAATAGGGTATCAGTACCGAATTCACCCATGAGACCATACCGAAGATAAAAAAGAGCGTCCCCATGATGACCATTGAGGTATAGTACCTTCTCTTTTCACTTACTACTTTATTTGCCATAGCGTTTTTTTATGTTTTAAATCTTAATGAACCTGAATTATTCATACTCAAATACGTCGCTGGATTCGGCGGCATTTAACGCCAGCGATCTCACGAACTATGGTGAGTAACCGATCTCATGACCGCAGGGAATAAATGCCGCTCAACGCGTGCCGGCGGCTTTTTGGTTTTACCAGGTTTTCTTTACCTGCGCGAGCGCTTTTTGCCGGGTTTCAGCCAGGCTTACCAACAGGCCACCCCGGCGTTTACTTTCGTCGGCAGCCTCCATAAAAGTGAATATCTCCAACGTCTCTTCGGGTGTCACCGGCGAAACACCGGTCTGGAAAAATTTGATGATTTCTTTCAACAAAGGATCATATCCGTTATAATCACCAAGGGTTTTAATGCCATTTTCGCCGAAAGCGTAACCTCCATAAACCGGTTTGCCACCACGTAATCCACGGAAAGTGCCAATACGGTTGCCTTCCCATACGCCAACCACAACATCGGTATCGGGCGTGTGCACGCGTGTTACTGTCTGGCAACCTGTCCCCATAACCGTAAACAGGGTTTCGATGCCATGCACACCGTACCAAAAGAAATCGGGATGCGTCGGCTCAAGGAAACAAGGGCTAAATGATTCTGCCCCGAGGATTTTACCTATGCTTTGGTTCTTGATAATATCATCCATGTTGGACATGTAACGCAGGGAGGAGGATGAGAATACAGGTACTTTGTAATCCTTTGCCGCCTGAAAGATTGCAAACGCATCCGTCAGCGTACCTGCTACCGGCTTGTCGATAAACACGGTTTTCCCGGCTTTGAACACAGGCAAGGCTTGCTCCAGATGCGGACGCCCATCGTTGGTTTCAAGTAATACGACATCTACTTTCTTTAACAGATCGGGGATGGTATTAATAATTTCAACGCCCAGCTTGCGAACTTCTTCGATATAACCGGGGACGCGTTTTACACTCGACTCGATATCCTTGCTTCCTTGCGGATATGCAGCCACTACCTTATATCCTCCGAATGCGGATGCGTCCGGTGCATTAAGCGACTTGGTAAAGGCGATGGCATGGGATGTATCCAAACCAATGATACCTACCCGTAATCCTTTCTTAACAGTATCTTTACCTGTATTCCCGAATGAGAGGCCGGAAGCCATGATTCCTACTCCGGCCAATGTGCTTGATTTAATAAATGTACGACGTTCCATGATGAAAGAAGCCCCACCCCAAGCCCCACCCCATGTGGGGAGAGGAGTGTGGTGCTAATTAAAGGTTTAAAAAATTATTAATTGAGTTACTTCTTATCTTTTCAATAATTTCACGAACAACCGTGAGTAACAGTTAGGGTGGGGCCTCCTTATACCTTAGCCTCCCAGCCCGGTTCATAACTACGGCTCTAATATCGTTGCGCTTCCATATCGCCTGTAATGCGGCCATCGGCAGGGTTGATATCAAGTGTACGGCCGGTTCGCAACGAGATGTTGGCCAGCTGCATCAGCAAAGTACATTTGTGACCGGCTTCCACAGTCATGTTGAGCGGCGTTCCTTTCTGAATACCGTCAAAGAAATTGAGGATATGGATGGCATCCAGGTGTTGGGCTGGACTGACTTTGTTCTGGGCATCAATTACTACATCAGATTTTACATCTTTGACTACCTTGTTTTTCTTGTCACAGATGATGTAATCATTGCTACCGGAGATATACAAGCTGCCGTTATCGCCATAAAAGACGACTCCTACAGAACTGTTTTCGATGAGCCGCCCGCTACAGCTATGCCCTTCCCACAATAAGGAAACATTATCGCCAAATTCCAGGTTTATAACCTGTGTGTCTGGTGTTTCCCAGTCATCTTTGTAATAATACCTGCCTCCCATCGAACTGATCTTGGTAGGATATTTCAGGTTCATGCCCCAGCACAACAGGTCGATCATGTGTGTACCGTTGTTCAATGTCTCGGCTGTACCCCAATGCCAGAACCAGTACCAGTTGTAGTGCACGATATTGTCCTTGTATATAGTGCTTGGGGCTGGGCCCTGCCAGAGATCCCAATCCAACCATTCGGGTACGGCAACGACTTTTCCCGTACCTATACTCGGCCGGTTGTTGACATACCAGCCTTTCCCGAAATGTACCTTCTCGATGGTGCCATTTTGTACCTGCTGTATGGCTTCGATTACTTTTGGCCATGAACGGCGCTGTGTGCCTATTTGCACTACTTTACCATATTTGGCGGCAGCCTCTACCAGCATTTCGCCTTCGCGCGGGCAATAACTGACAGGTTTTTCGAGGTATACGTGTTTCCCTGCCTGCAAGGCAAGTAAAGCGGCTGGTGTATGCCAATGGTCGGGTGTGGCGATCACCACGGCATCAATTTGTTTGTTCTCAAGGGTCTTACGGATGTCTTTTTCACCCTTCGGTGTTTTGTCCTGTACGGCCTTAACCGTTTTGATGCATTTTTCGATGGCGCGCTTGTCTACATCACAAATGGTAACGATTTCGCACGCTGCTTGCCGCGCAAAGTTATGCGCCAATGCATCGCCACGGCTGTTAACACCTACCATCATCAAGTTGATGCGATCGTTGGCACCTATGATACGACTGTAACCGGAAGCGCTGAATCCGGGAAGAACCCCACCGATGGTTAAGGCTGCTGCACCTGCACTTGCTTTTTTGATAAAATCCCTTCGTGTTGTTTTCATCATATATCTGGATTGTTATATGATTCTTGCATAGTTGAACAATGATTCAAAAATGTACATAATAATCTGCAAATCCAAACACGATTGCATTCAATGCAAGGGTATCTTCACTAAATCTTCAATTTCTTTGCCGTCATGCATGAACCGGGCAAGGGTATATACATTTCCCTGGGGATCCATTGCTATGGAATTCACATAGGTCGGAATGTTTCCATCCCCATAAAATATGGGCCCGTGATCCGTATATTTCTTTTCGGGAATGTTGAATGTTACCAGGTGGAGATTTTCCAATCCCCGCGCAGCCCCCATCGCAATTTTGTCGACACCCTTTACCCGTTTCCCATCTTTATAGATCGGACCGCCCGTAAGGTAATATATGGTCTGGTCCTTGCCCAGCATATAGCCAAGGTAACCATAGCTGAACAGGTCGTACATCCCGCTTTTCCTGGATGGTTCGGATACGATACGGTCAACGATCTCGATTTTTTGGGCTTTGGGGTCGAAACGGAACAGGTACCCGGAGTTGCCATGTACGCCATAGGCAACGTTTTCGGGTTCATACCAGAACATCTTCCGCCAGTTGTAGGCCATACTGCCTGCCCCGGTATAGTCGTAACATCCGAAATAATCAATTTTCAGGTCAATTCCATCCATTTTTTTCGGAGCGCTGAAATCGGGATGGTAATAGAATATGTCTCCTTCGGCAGTGGAATAATATACATTCCCGTCGCGTGGATCGACAAACATGGAGCGACAGATCACCCGGTAATCTTTCCCGATGATCCCCCCTTCGCCCATTTCGTTCACCAGACCAAGGTCTTTCAGCTTGCCGCTTTTCATGTCATAATCCAACAGGTACCCTTTGGGCCATGTGATCCCGTAGAGATGTCCGCGTTGCTTGTCCATGGTCATGGTGAGGATTCCTTCGCCATGTGGCACCAGCGCCAGACTTTCCAATTTGCCGCTTTTCATGTCATACGAAACAAAATGGCCACCCGGATAAAGCTTATAGCCTGCCGGAGCATTTTTTGGTAACTGCTCCGAACCGTCAATCATTTCATAATATCCGATATGGGTTGCGAAATACAATTTACCATCATGCTCGTAAAATTCGACATGACTTTTACCCTGGGCAATATATTTCTTTTCTTTTTCGCCCAGCGCTTCCGATAGGTCAGCGATGAATTTTGTCTGGTCGGTAGCCGGGTCATATACATAGAACTGCCCCCCTACATCGTGCCTGGTGGACGAAAGCACATAATATATTTTTCCGTCACTGGCAGCAGATATTGCATTATATGTATCATGCGCATCCTGGAATCCGGAATAATAATGTTTTGCGGCAAGCGGTTTTTGAGGTGCATCCGGCGTATTTTCTTTGGTGTGATCAACTGCCAGTGTTATCGAGGTTTCGTTGAAGCTGATTCCCGTAACAGGTTTCGCTACAATTACATTATATTCTTGCATATTAAGCATTTTTTCCGCATAGCGCACACCTAATATACGCAAAGACGTAGAATTGAAATGAGCCGGATCACCTTGCCTGCCCTGCAAACCTCCATTTTCCGAATGTTCAGGGTCAATTGCTGCTGATATGTAATCTGTATTATATGTTTTTGATACAAATGAAGGAAGGTATGAATTAAAATATTTGCCGTCCTTAGTTACACCTGAAACGGTATATGTATGATCATATACTATCTCACCTGCTATAAATGGGCATTCTTCTGATCCTACATTCAAATCTGAACGCAGTTTTTCTACCATAGTTATTAGTGTTGGTATATAATAATCCAGGTTAAAAGTTGTGTATATGTCACTTTCACCCTGATGCCAAATAATACCCCTAAGCTTACCTCCTTGTGCTAATCCAGCCTGAATCATTGCTAATGCGTTATTATATAGCGCCGTACCCGGAACCCATTGCGATAATGCAGTGTCCCCTCGTGCATCTGAAACTATTCCTATAGTCCTTCCAGGAGAGTTAGCTTGCATGGTATTCGCAAAATATAATGCCGGATTGAGTTTGCAATTTGCAGCTGCATCTCCCTGGTTGTTATAACGGTTCAACCCCTGCGTCATATCAGCATAATTTATCTGCGCCGTTTCCCATCTTGTACCGTTGAAAAGGAGTGTATTTGGAATAGCAAAGCAATCTTGCTGTTCAATATCTGCTCTCCCAACCATATTAGATTGACCTATACATAAGTACACATCAAAATCTTTAAGTTCTGCAATTTGTTCTGGCGTGTACACAATAGGTTTACCCAAATTTGGTGATGGCGTACTAACTATCTTTTTTTTATCCTGATCTTCTTCGCTGAAAAACGATAACAGCAATGTAGTCGAAAAGAATATCAAAATTAAAGCGAAAGGCATCCTCCCTAAAGTGTTTTTTCTGCGGGGTTTGGGGTATATGTATATCTTTTCTTGCCCACAGATTGCATCTTCGATTAATAAAGTGCTGACACTAAGCAACTTTGCTGTTGTTTTAAAATTCATAAAAATTATGTGTTATTTGTTCTTACTTATTAATTTTTCTTTTACGCCGACAATTGCAGCTAATTTTTTTATTTCCTGATAAATTATCGGTTCTATTTCTTCCGACCAAACGCTTGGCAAGCCGTATACTCTTGGGGAAGTGTCAGCTTCATAGCCGCCCTCTCTGAGGATGGTTACCGAAGGGATATAAGCCGGCATGTCGTTGGAATATCCCACCACAAAAATGTCTTGTCCGAATATACGTTTGAGTCCAATCGCATATTCGATGACCAATTCGCCGCCCAGAATCATCAATGGTTGTCCTCCTATGTTCCAAACTTGAAGAGGATATGGATATGATTTCATAAGAGACTGCCCTTTAGCCATTTGCTCAAGCATTCGTGTAGCCCAACGGCTACAAAACTCGTATTCAGCCTCATCCACGATTTTTGTATATTCTTCCTTTGTTGGAGGATCGATTAACGGCAAATCAACTTCCATATATGCCGCCAGGAATACAGGAAATAACTTTCTCATCGGCTCATGCAATACCCTGTCGACGGCTACAGCCAATGTAAGTCCGTGTTGTTTTGTCAGTGGGATGGTTCCGCGGGGTAAGGGATTCTGATCCGCGCCGGCTCCCTGAAAAAAAAGAGCAACAGCGCCGGGATACATTTGTTCCAATTCTATTTGTGCAAATCCCGGATAATCGCCACTCCATTTATTGCCACCCAATGCGGTTGCATGGCAAGCATATCCGAAAACAATCGCCCGAATGTTACTCTGATGGTCGGTAATTTTAATAACAGGAACTGCATAATCATTTGGACCTTTGAGCTCGGTTTGTTGAGCCAATGTTCGTTCGCTATTGTTGCGACGGTTCACCTGAAAACGTGTTACTCCGTTTTCGGCATACAACTCGGCAGAAAACATTGCGCTAAAAGCATCCGTCGCTACCTGGATTATTTTCGTCTCCAACCAAGAAGTATAACGACTGATACTTTTTTCATCATCAATATCTGGCGGATAGATATCCATAATCATTCCTGTAACTACAGGACCTGTGTGTGTATGTGACGAATTCAGTATAATCCGATCTTTTGTTAAGCCCAAATCAGATTTGATTCTTTCGCGGATCCTATCGGAAACCGCTTTTGGCAATCCCAACTGATCGAGCGTTACCAAAACAGAACGGTTTCCCAAAGAATCTTCCAAAGCCAATGCTTTAGCCCACAAATCATGTATTTTGCCATCAGCAGGTCGAGAGCGGTCGTGACCGGCTAACCAAATATTTTCCTCCGGAGTGATTATTGTTTTGGCAACTCCCGCTTTCCATCCCATTGCTTCGGCTTTTGATACAAGTAAAGACGTAAAAAGCAAGAGAAAGAAAACTGGTATTTTATCCATTGTTCTTCGATTCATTATCTAGCGTTTTAAGTTGATTTAAGATATTTCAAAGTAATGGCAAGACCTTTTTCATAAGGTCCTCCACAGGATTTCCACTCAAAACTTGTTGGTGGATCATTATAGGTGCAGATGATGGACGCATGTGGAATCCTATCGCCAATGCGCCTGTATAATTCTCGGACTGTTAACGTATCGCCCGGGCTTAATCCAAGCGCAACAAAAGTATCAAGGTCTTTTTTTCGATCACGCAGATGGCATGCTCCAACACAGAGGCCGCGTGACAGAGAATAGGCGGGGCAGGGTGGGCATATACAGCATTCTCCGGCACCTTCTACCAATTTAACCAGAATATCAGGATTTTCACGAAACTTCATCCAGGCTTCATACAGATTGTCCTCGGTCAATGGTACTGTATTATCCTCTCTGCCAGCATAACATAAGATGCAGAGCAAGTGATGCGGACGTATCAAAACAATGTCGACTTTAGCCAGTTCTTGGCAGGACAATATTTTCTGCCTCTCTGATTCTTCAGGGTTCTGTACGTAACGTAATTGCCTGTTGCCTTTGATATAGAAATCTTCGTCAGCCAATTCACATTCGTGCCATTTACCGTAAGGATTCTCAGGATACCGACATATATTTTCCAAGTTTAAAATAGAGAGGGATAACCTTAAGAATAAATCCCTTGCCGACCTTGTGTCCCCAAAATTCAAACCAAGGCGTTGCAGGACGTCTAAATCCTTGCGACGTTCGGACGGGGTTTGCTGATAAAAACGTTCTGTACGTGCGCCCATATTGTCAAACGCCCCGACTACAGAGAGGTGCATATCAGGATTTTTATTAATTTTTTGGTATAGTTCGTCAATCTTGTACTTTTCGATACATCCAGATCTGCCTCCACCCCTCAAGCAATTCACACACAACAGAAAGCGCGGTTCGACTTCCATTCGGTTGATTTTAAGATCAGATGCTTCTAATTCCAATTGAGCCTGTTGTCCCATTTTATGGGGATCAATTTTGAATTTTCCGGGTACATACGCTTCCGTACAGATACGTTGCGCCGCCATTAACGGATTACCTGAAAGAGCCAGGCCTGCGCCGGTAAGTCCCAAAAAAAATCGTCTTGATAAATTTCTCTTACTCATCACACTATATATTTTTTAATTTATCGGCATTTTTATGAATTTTATCGATGGCTTTGGCAATGTCGTCCATATCCTGTTTACCAGCGAGTAACATATTCTGGAATAACCAGATGGCTTCTTCATTGCATAAACGGTCATTTTCAGGACATTCGTTTTGCCTGTTGTAGGTGTTGATATCCAACAATTCTTTGGAGTACATTTTCCGAAAGTTTTTGGTTTGGAAAGCATTCGCCAAGAACGGCTCTTTATTGAGACACCCATATCCGCTCAAACAGGGAACACCTTCTGCATTCAAGGCTTTGATGAATGTAGCGCGGGATAATCCCTGGAAATTTTCTTTTTGATAACGAAACGGGAAAAGATGAAAAGCAGCCCTGGTGACGTGATCGTAAAGTCTGTAGGGAACAATTCCCGGTATCTTTTCTATTTTTGCTTTCAAGTAGGTCGCATTTTCATTGCGTTTGGCAGTTTCTTCTTCCAAACGGGCAAGACCGGCAAGCCCTACGGCAGCCTGATATTCTGTCAACCTCATTTTTGTGCCAATCATCACAATACCGCCTCCAACTGAGCCAATTGACGATCCGTAAGAGGTACCATAATTATGGAATGAATAACAACGATCCATAAAATCGTCGTCGTCGCTCACAATGGCACCACCTTCGCCCATCGTCATGTTTTTTGAATTTTGAAAACTGAAACATCCGGCTTTTCCGAAGGTACCAACTTTTTTGTGATTGATTTCGGCTAACCACGCCTGACATGCATCTTCGATAACCACCAAGTTATGCTTTTGGGCGATGGCCATAATAGTCGGCATATCGGCGGGTAAACCCAGAATATGCACCGGTAAAATAGCGCGGGTACGCGATGTGATTTTTTTTTCGATGTTTTTCGGGTTGATCTGGAACGTTTCGGGATCAATATCCGCAAAAACAGGCATGGCACCTGTCATCAATACGGCGGCTACCGTAGCGACAAATGTGTAGGGCGGAACGATCACTTCATCGCCTCCTCCAATATCCGCTTGTGTCAATGCTGCTATCAGAGCGCTGGTACCGTTAACAACTGACAGGCATCTCTTGGAACCAATCAGTTGCGCCCATTTCTGTTCAAATTCATTCACCGTGCTTGCCCGCGACCAGACGCCGCTTCTCAAGATTTCAAGAACCTTCGGTTCATCTGTAGAAGGCTTCCAAACAGGCCATCCAGGCCAACCACTAGAGTGAACGGGGACGCCTCCCAATAATGTGGGTACATCGGCGTTATGCGAATTATAAGCGAAAAATGGTGATCCTGCCGAAGATGCAAGCAGGACACCCATCCCAGTTAATGAGTTCCTTTTGATAAACTCGCGTCTTGAAAAAGATTTTGTTTTCATGAAATTAATTATTATATAATGTTTTTATTTTTACAATTCAGAAGCAAAAGATATTATGCAAATAATTTGGCCGGAACCCGATATGTTTTTCGTCCAGAAATTTTAAAGACAATATACTCCTGACTTTTATTCTTGCACATACCCAAAGAAACTCAATTCACCAATCCAAAAATACCCCGGATTAGAATATTGATTGTCACGGTTATAAAATCTTATATATCTGACTGGACCGGCAGATTCGGGTATGATGAAATGATTTCCATCGATTGCTCTATTCAAAATTTCCTGATTGGTAGCATTTCGTTTGTCCAGTCGCTCTACCTCATGGAACCCCAAATACACCCAATCCTCCTTAAAAGTTCCCGCAGGATCTGCCGCATCATCCCAATAGGCTGCATTCGACAATTTACTTTCATCCAATTCTGCAATACCCCATATCTCAAATTTCATGACATTAAAATAATCAAACACTTCAGTTACATTCCTTGCGGCGGGCCACAACACCAAGCGGGTAAGTTTCATTTTTTTCATCAAGTCAAAAGTAACGGATGGACTTTCACTTACACCGTTCGGAAGCCAACCGTGATCAAGTGCCGGATAATGAATACCATCAAATGCATATGAAAATGGTAAAATTTCTGTATTATTATCTCCCGGAATGATGGCTCTCAAATCGCCAAAAGGTTTGGCGGCTTCCTTTTCGAAAGGCGTGGTTTTGGGTACAAGCGTTTCCTCGATGGTATACGAGCCTCCATTGGTTTTAACCGTGTATCTCATGTCAAAATTTCGTGTTGTCGGATCGTAGGTACTGGTCGATTCAGCATCAGAAATTTCATTGATCTCTACATAATATCCATTAACGCCAACCTTGTGATCATCAGACAAATTCATGCGAAACGAGGTGCCTGTGGTTGTCGGAGACAATTCTGCCACCCGGGAACAATCGTAAACACGGTTTCCGGTAGTATTTACCAATCTAAGAGATTTTTCTTGGTGGGTATATGTAAACGTAAATGTGGTTTCACTACCTTCATAAACCGTATTTTCTATGCGCTTGCCCGTAGCCAGATAGTGTACTAATTGTTCATTTCGATTGAGGCTTTCAACGGGATCTATCAATCCGTCGGGAGCATACACTGACGAAACATACAGGATATCGTCAGGGTGTTCCAGCCGGTTACCTACATCGGTTAATGTGGTTTCGGTTTCTGTCCCACTAACATCCAACACGACTACCTCTCCGGTAGTACGTTTTTTGTATGCTAGTTTTGTATTGACACTACCCATGGGCACATCGCCCCATACGATTTTTATGGTTGACGACTGTGTTGTAGGATTAAATCCTGTGCACAACATTTTTGTTACAGGACGAGCTTTGAGTCCGCTTGCATAGGTATCACCATAGGACCTTACTTCAACCGAAGTCATCAATGATCGCTCGCCACGCTGGTTCTTATTAACGAGTTCAAAAAAGTTAAGCCCTTCGGGTAATCCTTCAATTATAACAGAGTCTTTCTGCACCCCATTTTGTTCCCGTTTAAATGGTTTTTCAATGGAATCCCGGCGCGTATTCCAGTAAATCACTGTAGTTTCTAATTTGGGATCCGCATTGGCATACCATACCAATTTTACCCTTCCCACGCCGGAGAAACCGATGAGGCTATCGGTTTTGCCCAAATAAACACGGTCGCCCATATCTACATACTTCTGATGGATGTCATTCATCTTGTCGCAGGATGATATCAGAGCGGCAGACAACGACCACACGAACAATATGATTATCTTTTTCATATTTAATTATTTAATATATTACTTATTTAATCTTGTGGAATTGTATTGTCTCCATAGAAACTTAATTCTGGTACCTGCCAAAAGTTATTTGCGGGGGGAGAACTGGTGAGCGTGGCGATAGGAAAGAAACGAATATATCTCACCGGCTCACATTCAATGGGAATATCGAATTGATGACCTGCGTATCCCGCTGCAAAAATATCATCATCACTAACTCCCATCAAGTCGAGCCGCGTTACCGCATGACGTCCCAGATACACCCAATCGTCCATAAACGTATGACTTGGGAGCACCTGATTTGTTTTTGCAGCATAAATCGGGTGTAACCAATACGTTGTGTCTGCAGGTGGTAATTTTGAAGGGTCAAGTGCTTTAGTCCCCCACATTTCAAATTCCAGAATATGAATTTGTCCATAAATGCCCTCAGGAACTCCCCTGCCTTGTTCCACATAAGGCCACATAGTCATACGGCTTAACTTCACTACTTGGCGTAAATCAAATGTAAACGAAGAACCCTTACTTCCCGACTCGGTTATCCAACGCGTCATTTCACTAGCAGCCGATCCATCCCAAATAAATGAAAAAAGATACGAGTCCCACATACTCGTTACATTGTCGAATGGTATCATGGCTCGAACATCAGTCCACGGTTTCGGTACTTCAACCTCGAAAAATGGGGTTCCAACGTAATAAACCGTATCTGAAATATTTCCCCATTTGTCTTCATAAGTCAAAACAAATGAAGTTTCGATACTTTCAAATCCCCTAAAAGGATGTTTTTCGGAGTTGCGAGATGAAAAATACATTTCTTTTTCGATTAGTGTTCCGAGCGAATCAACCATCAAACGCACACCCAATTCTGTTCTGGATGCATTTTCCCACGAAACAATAATTCCTCCAAAAGTGGGGTAGATATCTGTTGTTTTGCGCGCCAAACTGACGATCGATTCTAAAGGAACAAATTCCACTATGATCGGATCCGATTTGGTTTCGTTACGGCTCACCGTATACACGATAGCGCTCACCGGGTCGGTGGTATTGAACCCTTCAATGGTAATCGAGTTTTTGTATATCGAAGAACGTTCGGTGAACAGTTTTCCGTTTCTTTCGTATTCGGCCATCACATACATGATATGCGGATCTGTTGGAATGGTATAGGCAATAGCAGCCCCTCCGTGGATAGGCGTAATGGTATATTCTGCAATCGGATCCGGTTTTCTACCTTCTTGTTGATTATCTTTACAGCCATTCAATAAGCAGATACCGTAAACTAAAAGAATGAACTTTACAAATTTTATTAAACTTTTCATATCTAAATAATAATAAATTAGGCTATTAAACTACCAACCATACGTTTGCACAAGATTGGGATTGGCTCTTAGATCGGAAATACTGATGGGCCACAGGTAATCCCTGACCGAATATTTACGGATGTCTGTCGTGAGGTTTATTAGACTGTAATACTCTTCGGGTAATTTGCCCATTCTGTTCCACCCAACAGGTTTGTACGACCATGAACTTTCAGCCAATTTCCAGCGTCGCATATCCCAAAAACGTTGTCCTTCGAAAGCCAGTTCGATCAATCGTTCGCGCTGGATAATTTTCCGCATTTCATTCTTATCGGACGGATTAGCGGGATATCTCGAATTTTTCCAGGAATCAACAACGCCTGGTAATCCAACAATCGCTCTCACATAGTCAATCCACTCGTATACTTCATTGTCGGGCGCATCTTTTAGTTCATTCAGCGCTTCACTATACAATAGGTACAAATCGGAAAGCCTGAAAAGTGGGAACCGGTAATCATAACCTTGATAGTGATCACCTCTTGTTTCAAATGCCGTCAGTTTTTTCGGAAAATATCCGGTAATACTTTGATTGGAACCGCTCCCAATATCACCTTGCCGGAGGCCAAGATACCTGTTAAACGAAGCACCGCCATTGTTGGTTGTTTGAGCAAGTTCAAAATATCCCCTATCGAAACCCAAATTAGCATAAAAACGCGCTTCCCTGTCGAAATGAAGCGATGCCGTTTGCTGCCCTATCGGTATGTAACATCCATTTTTGTCTTCAAAGGTTGAGGTTCGGGGCTGGTACCGGCTGGAGTAATCCCAATGAATATCTTCATCAATGGGGATACCGTTATTGGTGTAAAACAATTCGGCCATGTTGAAAGAGGCGCAACTGTAACCGACAAGGTTATAAAGATCTTTCGAATATAACGGTGCAAATGTTATTCGCTGTAAAATATTCAAAGGTACATTATATTCAATTTTTGCCGGAGAGATGGCACTCGACCAGATGGTGCCGGAATTCCATCTTTCGGTAACAGCTTTCCGGGTATGCATCGTCAGCACCAAGCTATCGTTCATATTGTAAGTTTGGGCGCTTGTGAATTTATTATACTGATATAATTTATGTTTAGCCTCATGACATACATTAATGGCATTTCGTATCGCCTCTGCTGCTTCCACCCACTTTTCTTTGCTGTAGGTGTCGGATACTAACTGTTTACCCCTCGAATCGCGCCATTCGCTATAATCCGTATTTCCGTTGAATAACGGACTTGCACCCCATGCCAATACTTTTGCTTTCACCGCCAAGGCAACAGGACGAGTGATTCTCCCGTCTTCGTTCACCGGAACGGGGACAACAAGTGGCAAATCTGGCGCTGCTTCATCAATGAGTTGTGCAATATAAGCGACACACTCGTCCACCGGTTCGCGAAATACCATCACTTCTTCGGGCGAAGCGCTAATCGGGAGGTTTTCCTTGATAAGAGGGATGGGGCCGTACAACTGCAACATGAAGAAATGGTAATACGCCTTCAGAAATTTGACTTCAGCGGTCCATCTTTTCCGTTCTATTTCTTGAATATCCCTTGGCTGGTGAATCTCTTCTAAGAAAATATTGCAGGTACGGATGGCCTGGAACATATTGATGCCTCCATTCCCTCCCGACCAATAGTTTAGGTAGGGATTATTGATGTTTTGTTCTCCTTTGGCAATCATTGCTGCAGGCGTCATGACGATAGCCTGATGAGTAGAATATTCTAATTCATCCCGGGTGGTGAAAAACCCCGGTTGGTAGAAACATCCGTTCATAGGATCAAGCAAATATGAATAACATGAGAACAGCGATTTTTCAGCTGATGCCCGATTGGAAAATGCGTCGTCAATACTGGGCATATTGTCGGGAACTACATCCAGCCAGTCGCAACTACTTACCGGGATTGTCAGGATTATAAAGATAACCAAGATTTTTATTAAATTTATGATTAAGTTTTTCATTTCGTTAGTGTTTTAAAAGTTTATATTGATTCCAAGGTTATATACTCTTTGTATGGGGTATCCCAGCCCGTTGCCAGCCATCTCGGGATCCCACATTTTAAATTTCGACCACACAAAAAGATTCACTCCGCTCAAGTAGACGCGCAACATACTCAGGCCTATTTTTTTCGATATTTTTTCAGGCACGGTGTATCCGATCTCAGCGGTTTTCAGACGAAGAAACATACCTTTTGATAGCCATTGCGTACTTTGTTGACAATTATTGGCGATATAGTATTCAGAAAGCCTGGGCCAAAAAGCATACAGGTTGCGATTGCTCTCCGACCAATAATCGTCAGCAATATATTTCATAAGGCCTCTTTGTCCGTTGTTAATGAAAGGAGTGATGGCCGACGGATCAATATAAAATGATGATCGCGCCGACCCCTGAATAAAACACGAAATATCGAATCCATACATACCAAGTGAAAATCCGGTACCGTAAATAATTTCGGGTGTAGTGGGATAACCGATAGGAACCCTGTCGTTAATATCAATTCTTCCATCGTTATTGATATCCCTGTATTTTATGTCGCCGGCGCCATATTCCCCGAATGTCTGCTCTGGCGAGTTATTCACCTCCTCCTGGTCAATAAATAACCTTTCGGCAATAAGGCCCCACGACTGAGACAATTTCTGGCCCACTCTGGATAGCCAGGGCGCATCAGGGTACTTAGGTTCTTCGTACTGTACATATTTGGCGGTGGCGTAGGTAAAATTACCATTGGCAACCAACCAGATATCTGGCGTAAAACTTTTCTGGTATTTGATTTCGAACTCAAAACCTCTACCCTGAGCAATTCCCACATTCGCCATGGGTACAGTAACTAAACCCATGGTAGATGGTACGTCTGTTCGTGTTTGCAGAATATTTTCCCTTCTTTCGGTAAAATAGTCTGCCAAAATTTCCAAATCCTTGAACAGGGTGATTTCAATACCCAGATTGAGTTTTTTTGCTATTTCCCATGTAACTAAATCGTTGGCATATCTGTCGATGGATATGCCAGAGCGATAATAGTTCATATCTGTTCCGAAATAGTATCCCATACCGTAATTATTCATATTCACCTGCGACAGGTAAAAGAAACGGTCACGCAAATACCCGATCTGATCGTTCCCTACCATACCGTAAGTGGCTTTGAGTTTCAGTTTCGAGATCACACTTTGAGTACCTTCCATAAATGCTTCGTTTGAAACCATCCAACCAACCCCAATGGAGGGAAAAAAGCCAAAACGTTTATTTTTGGAAAACCGTTCAGAACCGTTATATCCGAAGTTCCCTTCAATGAAATAACGCGAATCGTATCCATAAGACAATCGTCCGGCAGTGGAAAAATTCCTGCTGGGCAACGACTCCTGAATGCTGGTAACTTCGGTCCTGGTTTCGGAACGGATGGAACCTATCAATATAACATTCAAATCATGTTTCTCCGCAAAAATTTTATTGTATCCTACGCGGGCTTCAGCATACATCGAATTGTTCAGATTTTTGTCTCCAAAAGCGTAATTCAAATATTCTGTTCCATATTCCGGATTGTGACAGAACAACCGGTATGAGCCGTCGAGGGTATTTATCGGAGAATAATAAAAAGGAGTATAGGCTCTTGTAAGATTGTACCAAGATTCCCTTTTTAGATTGACCGTACCTCTTGCAAACAATCCTTTTAACTCTCCATCAAACAAATGTTCCACTTCCATTTGGGTTAGCATTATGGATTTTTTGTCTTCCCGGTATCCGCTGATGATCTCTGCTAAAGGATTGTTGTAACCACCTCGCACCATACCGAAAAGAATATGCTTCGTATACTCGTTGGCCTCATCTTTAGGGTAATAGGGTAAGAATTGGACAGGAGTAGCATTCCGCGCCATGTGAAAGACATCCTGACCACCCCGAATAGGCCCCTGCGAATCGTCGAATGTGCCGTAAAAACGTACCATTCCCTTGGTTTGTGGCATCAATTTAACCGTTACATTCGACCGTAATTGAACCCGATTAATGTTAATATTGTTGTTGAACTTATTCTCTTCGTTTTCTTTAAGAATACCAGTATCGTGCTGATAATTGGCTGACACATAATATTGAACGGCTTTCCCTCCTCCGCTGATATTTGCATTGACTCGCTGGTTGAGTGTTCGGTCTTTGATCAGGTAATGATACCAGTCCACTGAAGGATACATAAGTGGATCTACTCCCAACTCGGTATTTCTTATTTTTGTCGATGTATAGGGTAACGCTATCATGGTATTTCTGGTTCTGACCGCCTCGTTATGAAGCCTCATGTAGGTAATGGGATCGGCGAGTTCTACTAAATTTGAATTGGAAGATGTGGATAATTCAGCCCGAACATTGATGTTCAACTGGTCGGCAACACCTTCCTTTGTGGTAATTAAAATGACACCGTTGGCGCCCCTTGCTCCGTATAAAGCTGCTGCACTGGCGTCTTTCATTATAGAAAACGAAGAGATATCATCGGGATTGACTCTTGCCAAATCATTGACACTCATTTCGATACCATCGATCAAGATCAGTGGATCTTTCTTTCCGCCTGCGCTAAAACTGGTAATCCCCCGGATAAAAAATTCCGCATTATCCAAACCGGGTTCACCGGAACGCTGATAGGCGATCACGCCCGACATACGCCCTGCAAAAGCAGTAGTCAGGTTGCTCGACGGTACTTTCAGCTCATTGGGACTAATGGTAGTAATGGAACTTACCAAGCTTTCCCGCTTCTGCTTGCCAAAAGCGACAACCACTACTTCGCCAATCTCGGCAGCTTCTTCCTGCATGATAATAGCAATGATGCGCCGGTTGCCCACCACCACTTCCTGCGGCTTATAACCGATAAACCTAAATTGTAATACCGAAGTATCGCTGGGCGCCATGATGGAAAATTCGCCATTTTCGTCGGTAGTGGTACCTACCGTGCTACCTCTGACAATGACACCTACGCCGGGAATCAGTCCACCATCGTCGGATACGGTACCGGTAACCCGGATTCCAGATTGCGCCAACACAGTGAAGGCGCAAATCTTCATCATACATACGAAAAGAAATATTTTTCGTACAACTTTCAATTTATACATACATACATTTATACATCCTCCTAAAAAGAAATATAGACATGCAATAAGAATTATTTTTGTTTTCATACAAAATAAACTATATATTGATTCATTGTTGAACTTGAGAATAAACACAGTTGATCGCTATATAAAAAATATTCCAGACGGCGGTATATTTGCCGTCGGGTGCGACGAGCCAATATCCCGGATAATCGTCGGGATTGCTGCTTTCTCTTCTGCCTTTGGCTTCAGGCGTATTATACAGTTCCCACCAGTACACATGGGCAAATTTCTTTTCCTGCACCACCTTGAGTACATTTTCCAGTTCCAGCATACGCGCCCCGCCGTCGTTAAGACAGTCCGGTTCGGCAAGCGCATATCCGGGCCAAATGTGGTTGACGCCGAGAAAGTTAGCCATGGTATTTTTCTTTCCGCCGTTATGCGTCGGGAATGTCAGGTCGGTATTTCTGAGCGATGTCAAGTCTCTGTCCTTTGCCGGAATCTTGTATGCCGGAATGGTGAAGCCGCCGATCGTGTGTTCGTCGATAATCGTCGGCGAATTCGAAACTCTTTGGGTACAATTGTTGATTGTGAGGAGAAAACCTCCTAATGACGCCACAATAAATGTACTGAATATTACACACTTATATTTCATATAGAATTGTCTAATTGCGTTTATTGATAACCACTTTAGATATGTAGATTGGTTCACCGTCATCAGACAGGCGTATATCGGCGAACCCCTGATGGAATAGTTTATCGAAACCGGCATCATTGATGGAAAAGGTGTATGTCTTCCATTCGTTCGTGTTGGTGCGGTTGAATCGTACGACTTTGGCGATGTCACCGGAGCTGCTGTTGTAATGCAGCGACAGCGGCCAGACGCCCTCATCAAAATAGGTGATCCCGACATCTACATTGCGGTCATTTTTTGTTACGGCGAAATGGTCGACCTCAAAATACATGCACTGCTGCACGGTTTTCCAGCAATAACGGCCTCCATATTCCATAATTTCGATTTTTCCGTCATAGTCTAAATTTTTCAGTTTCACCCCGTTGGATAGGATATCGTCCTTGCCGGAAATGGCCGTATAGAGAGGAAAATCGGGCACTTTGGGTGGTTCATATCCGGGAAAATCAATACCGTTGATCGCCTTATATAAAATATTCCAGATGGCGGTATATCTACCGTTGACCGTGACGAGCCAATACCCCGGATAATCGTTGGGATCAATGCTTCCTATTTTATCTCCGGCCGAATCATACAGTTCCCACCAATATACATGGGCGAATTTTTTTTCCCGCGCCACCTTGAGTACATTTTCAGCAATTTTAATACGCGATTGTTCGTATTCGTTGTCAAGGCTGAAAGGCCAGCCGAATTCACCAATGAAACACTGGCTCTTTCCGCCGGTTCTGTTGGAAGTGACTTTGGCCATCATATAGTCGAGCGCTGCAGCGAAACCGATTTCGGCTTTCTGGGTATCGTAGGTGGAATAAGCGTAAAAATCGCAATAAGTATATGGGATGACATTGTTGGTCACGCAGGGTTTACCCCTGATTCCTTTTTCAATCAGGTTCACCTCGATGGCATGATAAACGTAAACATTCTCGCAGCCGGCTGCTTTACGCGCTGCCATGACTGCATCCTGCCGCGTATTCGTCCAGGCAATCATACGATCAAACACTTCCTGAGGTGGGTCGTAATAGGCGTCGGGAGACGGCATACACGCCCAATCGCCTTCCCAGTTCTGAATGATAAAGGTCTTCCCTGTGCCCGCGTATGTCTTGCAGAGGTAATACGTCAATTCATAGAGTTCTTGATATTCTTTCAGGCGCGCCATTTCGGGGAACTGATTTATAAAATAAACAGCGGGATGTCCGAAAGAATTGTCAAATATATAACAACCTAAGGTGAAGGTTTTCAGGTTTTTGGCGAACAGGTCGCGGTAATGTTTTGTCTGCGCCAACTCAACCGCCGACGTGATTTCTTTTGTCCCCCAATCAGTACCCACCGGATAACTTGGCTTGTAATAATTAACCAAATAGGTCTTGATGGTGGTCGAACCCAATTCTAACATACGCGCGCCGCCATCGTTGAGGCAGTCCGGCTCGGTCAGTGTATATCCCGGCCCGATATGGTTGGCGCCGATAAAGTCTGCCATGGTATTTTTCATTCCGTCGTTATGCGCAGGGAAAGTCACATCGGTATTTCTGCGTGACGTTATCTCAACGTCCTTATCCGGAATCTCGTATGTCGGGATGGTGAAACCGCCGATCGTGTGCTCGTCGACCACTGTCGACGAACTAATCACCGCAACCGGAATTGTTTTGCTTAAGTTGCCGGCTTTGATATATATATTCGTAGAACCGAGGCCGGTGGCTGTTACCAACCCTGTTTGCGAAACAGTAGCAATGTTGTCGTTAGCGGATGACCATATAAGTTTGACCGTCGCATTTTCGGGCCTAACCTTCGTCGTTATTTGTTGTGTTACGGTAACGCTTTCAAATATAAATGTGATAGAAGAAGGGGAAACTTCCAGTACCACTATTTCAATATTTGGCTTGTTTTCGCATCCGATAAAGACGAATGTACATGCAATCAGGATAATTATTGTTCTCATACGACAATGACATTGTGTTGCGGTTGAGCCAACCCGATCTTAGCAGAGGCGTTGATGGTGGGTTTCCCGGTTTTTCCTTTTTTGGTGGTGATCAACATAACGCCCGAAGCTGCTTTCGCTCCATATACTGCTGCCGAGCTGGCATCTTTCAATACGTCGATTGTTTCGATATCAGCAGGGTTGATATCGCTCAATGTGCCATAATAAATGGAACCATCCAATACCACCAGCGGTGTGTTGGAGGCACTCAACGATGTTGTCCCCTGATTTCCATAGAACTACCGCCTGCCGCCGAATAAGACTGATTGGCATTAAAACCGGCAATCGTTCCAGCAAGCATGTCTGTTACCTGGGTATTAGACTGCATTTCGAGCTTTTCTGCTTTTAGCCGTTGAACAGAACCTGTCAAATCGCTTTTCTTCATTGTTCCGTATCCAATCACAACAACTTCTTCTAATTCATGGGTATCTTCTTCAAGCATCACATCAATGGTGTTACGATCGCCCACAATGGACTCCTGGGTAATATATCCGACGAATGAAAAACTCAACACAGTTTCCTTATTGGGTACTGCTATGTTGAATTTACCATTGAGATCAGTTACGACTCCCAGGGGAGTGCCTTTAATGATCACATTCACTCCTGGTAACGGTCCGCTCTTATCGGCAACAACTCCTGTAATTGTTATTCCCTGCCATGTCGCTTCGGCCGGTTTCGAATATAGATTCGGTAATACGATCAATGCGATTAGGAATGATAGAATTTTAATTTTTGTATTTTTTTGTGTTCTTCTTCCCCAAAAACATTCTATTTGATAAAACATTTTCATAAATTTGTCCAAATTTTGGTTAATGACATAAAAAATGGTGTTACATTAGCTAAACAGCCCATGATGGTTGCAACATTGTGGGCTTTTTACATTGACCTGGCTTTTTACATAGGCATTACATTTTATTGATTAATAAGGACAAATTAAAAAGCCACAACACACCATGAGAATGGTTGTTGTGACCTATATCTTTGAAAAAGTTTGTTACTTTCGCGCGAGTCTTGTGTTTCAGTGTGTGCGCTGCAAGGGTTGTGCCACAATAAATTGAATCATGTTCACCATGGAAAAATGCACTTAAACGTTTATATGTGGCACTCGTATACATTGCTTTGATAATATTAACCGTTACATCAGATCACAATTTTATGAGAGAATCTTCTGTTATGGAAAACAGAATTAGAATATACAAAAGTAGATAGTCAGATATCGTCTTCTTTACCATTTTGCGTAAAAAAAACCTCAAAAAACGTCAATATTTATTTCCGATACTGACACTTTATTTGTGTAAATTCCTGTATTGTAGTGGAGCAGTTCCTTTATATTTACGAAATATACGTGCTACATTATTATATTCATCAAATCCACATTCCATGGCTAATTCAGCTAATGGCGCGGTGGTCTTGATTATTAGTTCCGAGAACTGTTCGATTCTGTAATTTAAAAGGTATTGGTATATGGAAATCCCCATTTCTTTTTTGAAACGTTTTTCGAGCACTCTTCGCGAAAGCGGCACGAGTCGCATGATGTCTGTAATTGAAATAGGGCGGGTATAATTATTTTTTATATAATCGATTATTTGCAGGATGTATTTATCATTTACCGCATATTTCTCAGTCGATTTACGCGACTCGATCCTCAGAGGCGGGATCACAATATCAAATGCCTGTTCGATCTCCTTGTTCATCAACTGGTGTAGCACTCCGGCTGCCTGGTAACCGCCTTTTTCGACATCCAACACAATGGACGAAAGTGGGGGATCGGAAATATTACAGACCAGGTCGTCATTATCCACGCCCAACACAGCAATTTCATCGGGAACGGAAATATTGTATATTTTACAGGTTTCAGTGATTTGCGATGCAAAATAATCATCGCAAGCAAAAAGGGCTGCAGGTTTGGGTAGTGACAGCAGCCAGTCGCTGACTGTTACCGCATTAAACGACCATTGCTCATTTTTTCGGTTTTGGATATTCAGTATGGATACATGAAAACCAGCTTCTTCAATACGATTTTTAAACCCGTCGGACCGTTCGCGCGACCAGACCATATCCTTGAATCCATAATAGGCAAAATTTGAAAATCCACGACCAAGGAAAAAATCGGCAGCCATTGCACCGGTTTTAAAATAATCGCCAGTGATGTTGCATATCTTATCCTCCCGTTCCCTGTAGTTTTGAATAATGATGGGAACTTTCAACTTATTAAGTTTTTCAAGATCAATATTTTCCAGTTGGGCGATGATGGCATCGGCCTTCCATTTCTTAGCCCAGCGTACCACACCGTCGTCACCATATAGTTCACGGTAATACTGCGGCATTCGGTAAAACACCCATGGGCCATGTTCCTTGGAATATTGCACAATGCCTCGCAACAGGCTCCGGCTGTACCCACTCGAAAAATCGGTAAGAAGAAGTATCTTTTTCATCCGGATATCAAATAATATCAATTTTATTTCGTACAAAGATACAGAAACTCAAAACAAATTTTACTGGATGAAAGTACAAAAACGATATCACTCCCTTTGCCGGCATATCTTTCGTTAGGAGCTGTCAAAAAACAACCATTGCAGTCGTTTATGATGAATTCTTATAATCAAGCACAACTTGCGGTGTTAAATTGATAGACTCCTTATCTGTTCGTCCGAAAGAGCGTCCAATGCACCGCTAAAATGGCATTTAAAAACTTAACATTCACAGGAATTGAACAGATCATCAATTCTGATAATGATTTCCGATTAAAAGCCGCTTGGGATAACTGTCTGAAACATCAAATTTCTTCCGATCAGATGGTCGATTACGAAACTGTAAAAACAGACTTGGAAAAGTTGTTTGGACAAATATTCGCAGGCAATAAGTAACTTTAATAATGGATACAAGCCAAATTAATATTAAAAATTGGATATCAGAAATTAAACGAGAATGATAATTGGGGGAGCACGTTTAGGAATTGAAAAGGGGCTCGTTTACAGCAAACTATACTCGGGCATATCTATAGGATATTTCTTTGATTACCTGACTTATTCCATATATTTTCAACGAGCTTTCTTATCGAAAAATATAAGTTACAGATTGTCTTACGATAGAATCGATAATTATGATTGTCTGAATAT